>DAONII010000008.1:0-17398 GCA_035405085.1 bacterium
CGTCTTCCCCCTTCGCGGTCAGCATCACTATCGGTATCGACGCGGTGGAGGGTTCGCCCTTCAGCCTGCGGCAGACCTCGAAGCCGTCGATTCCCGGCAGCATCAGGTCGAGGACTATTAGGGAGGGAAGCCTCTTCTTCGCCTCGGAGAGCGCATCCTCCCCTGACAGGACGCAGGCGACTGAAAACCCCTCTTTTTCAAGGTTATAACGGACGAGTTCGAGAATATCCTCCTCGTCGTCGACGACGAGAATCAGTTCCCTTGCCATAACCGCCTCCCGTAACTATGTCTCATATCCCGTCTGAAGCGGGCGTCAACTGCACTCTGAGGCGTTTAACGTTTTTTTAACATCCTTCGAACAAGGTGCTCATGTCGCGGATATAGGCATCGGGAAATTTTAAACAGCGGAGGGGTTCCTTATGCGCAAAAGACTCGTTTCGATAGCGGCGATCCTGTCGGCTTCCGTGATCCTTCTCGGCCTCTTTGGCTGTTCCCGCCCCAACAGGCAGCAGGTGACGCTTGCCGGATCCACGGCCTTTCAGCCGTTCGCCGAAAAGCTGGCTGAGCACTACCTGGAGCTCAACCCGCAGGTCCAGATAAACGTGCAGGGCGGTGGCTCGGCGGTAGGCATACAGTCGGCCCTCTCCGGCGCGGCCGAGATAGGCATGGCGGACTTGATCGAGATACCGCCGGAGGCGAAGGAGCTTAAGGCCACCACGGTGGCTCGCGACGGGGTGGCCATAATAGTCCATCCATCCAACCCGACGAATAACCTTACCGCGGAGCAGGACAGGGCGATATTTTCAGGGGAGATAACGAACTGGAAGGATGTGGGCTGGCACGATGCGCCGATAAGGGTGATATCGCGCGAGGAGGGAAGCGGCACCCGCCGCTCGTTCGACAGGCTTGTGCTCAAGGGGAACAAGCTCGCCGCCGGGGCGCTCTTCCAGAACTCGAACGGCACCTGCCGCGAAGCGGTCGCCTCCGACCCCAACGCGATAGGATACGTATCCATCGGACTTGTGAACGAAAAGGTCAGGGCGGTATCCTATGACGGCGTCCATCCCACAAACGAGGACGTGAAGAAGGGAACCTATCCCCTGGCGCGCCCGGTATACTTTCTTACTAAGGGCGAGCCCACACCTCTCGCGAAGGCTTTCATAGAATACGTACTTTCACCCGAGGCGCAGGATATGCTTGAGAAGGAGGGGCTGATCCCCGCGAAGTAAAAGGACGGGTGAACGCACTATAAAATGGATCGCATCATATCAAAGCTCCTGTTCTTTGCCGCCTGCTCCTCGATCGCCATCCTGGCGCTCATCGCCCTGTTCATATTCAAGGAGGGCGTGCCCATCATGGTGAAGTCCGGGCTCGGGAACTTCCTGTTCAGCCAGGACTGGTCGCCTCTCGAAGGGCGTTTCGGAATACTCACCTTCATGGTCGGATCCCTCTGGATCACGGCCGGGTCCCTCGTCCTCGGCGTGCCCCTGGGAGTCGCCTGTGCGGTCTTCCTGGCGGTCTTCGTGCATCGCCGCGCCGCAATGATTCTCAAGCCCGCGATCGAACTCCTGGCCGGAATCCCTTCCGTCGTCTACGGCTTCCTGGGCGTTATGTGGCTCGCTCCGATAATAAGGGAACGCTTCGGCGGACCGGGACTCTCAATCCTTGCGGCCTCCTGCGTCCTGGCCATAATGATTTTGCCCACTATCGTGAGCGTATCGATAGACGCTATACAGGCTGTGCCCAGGAGCTACCGCGAAGGCTCGCTGGCTCTGGGGGCGACCGAGTGGCAGACGGCATGGCGCGTGACACTCCCTGCGGCGCGCTCGGGCATTCTGGCCGGCGTGATACTCGGCATGGGGCGGGCGGTCGGCGAGACGATGGCCGTCATAATGATATCGGGAAACGCGACGCAGATACCTCACTCGATCTTCGATTCGGTTCGAACCCTTACGGCTAACATCGCGATAGAGATGGGCTACGCGGTCGGCGAGCACCGCGAGGCGCTCTTCGCCACCGGCGTGGTCCTCTTCTTCTTCATCATGATCCTCAACGTGGTTGCGCTGCGCGTATCGAGGAGGAAGTTCTGATGCGCATAGCCCCGTCCATAACCCAGAAGATAGCGAAATTCATGCTCTTCGCCGCCTGCGCCTCCGCGATTGCGGCGCTCCTCTTCGTCATCGGCTTCGTGCTCGTCGGCGGACTGCAGAACGTCACATGGGCCTTTCTGACCGAGCCGATACTCGACATGGGCCGCGGCGGCGGCATCCTGCCGGCGATCGTCGGCACGATACTGATGGTCTTCGTCGCTATCGGCATAGCCGCGCCACTAGGCGTGGCGAGCGCGATCTACCTCGCCGAATACACGCTCGAGGGAAAGGCCACGCAGACGATCCGCTTCGGCATCAACTGCCTCGCGGGGGTCCCCTCCATAATATTCGGCCTCTTCGGCTTCATACTGTTCGTGGTCATAATGGGCTTCGGCTGGTCGATACTCTCCGGCGGGCTATCCCTTGCAGCGATGATCCTGCCGACGGTAATAAGGACAGCGGAGGAGGCGCTTCGCTCGGTTCCTCAGAACTACCGCGATGTGGCCGCCTCGCTCGGCGCCACCAGGTGGCAGGTGGTCACACGCGCCGTATTGCCCTACGCGCTGCCCGGAATCCTCACCGGTGTCATACTCGGCATCGGCCGTTCGATAGAGGAGACAGCGGTCGTCATATTCACGGCCGGATCGGCGGTCCAGATGCCGACCTCTCTCTTCGACTCGGCCAGGACGATGGCCGTGCACTTCTACATACTTGCAAGGGAGGGCGTGTCGAACGAAAACGCCTACGCCACCGCCTCGATACTGATCCTCACTATCCTCATAATAAACATAACCGCCTACACGATGATGCACAGGCTGATGCGCGGGAGGCGCGCGGCATGAGCGCGGACAGGGTAAAAATAGCGATCCGGGATCTGAGCGTAGGGTTCGGAGAGGTCGAGGCGCTGAAGGGCGTATCGCTCGACGTGCGCTTAAACGAGGTCCTGTCGATCATAGGCCCGGCCAACTCCGGCAAGTCGAGCCTTCTGATGGCGATCAACAGGATGATAGACAGGTTTCCGGAGGCCTCACTTTCCGGCTCGGTGAAGATCGACGGCGTCGAGGTATCCGGCTTCAGAAACGTCGAGGACCTCAGGCGCCGCGTCGGAATGGTCTACGCGATGCCCATACCGCTGCCGATGAGCATCAGGGAAAACATCCTCTTCGGCCCCGGCTTCATGAAGCGGGTCAAGCGTTCGGAGGGAGACTCGATCGTCGAATCGACGCTCAAGGCGGCGTATCTCTGGGACGAGGTGAAGGACAGGCTGGGCTCATCTGCGATGGCGCTCTCCGGGGGGCAGCAGCAGCGTCTGTGCATAGCGAGAACCCTGGCGACGAATCCTGAGATCATAATGTTCGACGAACCCTGCTCCGGTCTCGACCCGATATCTACCGCGAAGGTCGAGGACGCGATAAAGGAGCTCAAGAACGACAGGACGATAATATTCGTCACGAATAACACGAAACAGGCGGCGCGGGTCGGCGACAGGACCGCGTTTCTTCTGATGGGCGAACTAGTCGAGGTAGACGATACAGCGAAGATATTCACCAACCCCTCCGACAACAGGACGGAGGAATACGTGAGCGGAAAATTCGGCTGAAAATGAACGCGATAGTCTGCAAAAACCTGAACCTCTACTACGGCGATTTCCACGCCCTGAAGGACGTGTGCGCTTCGATTGCGGAGAACAGGATAACCGCAATGATAGGCCCGTCCGGCTGCGGAAAGTCGACGCTGCTTCGCGTCTTCAACCGAATGAACGACCTGATACCGGGCGTCCATATAGACGGCGGCGTCGACGTCTTCGGCCGCGAGCTCGCCAAAATCAATATACTCGAGCTGCGCAAATCTGTGGGGATGGTCTTTCAGAGGCCGAACCCCTTTCCCTTCTCCATCCGGGAAAACATTTCGCACGGCCTCAAGGTGCACGGCGTAACGCGAAGCTCCTTAATCGAAGAATCGGTAGAGAAAAGCCTCTCGGGCGTCGGCCTCTGGGATGACCTCAAAGACCGCCTAAAGGACAACGCGCTGAGGCTCTCCGGGGAAAAGCAGCAGCGCCTCTGCATCGCGCGGGCCCTTGCCATGGAACCGAAGATACTCCTGATGGACGAACCCTGCTCGGCGCTCGACCCTATAGCGACCGCGAGGATCGAGGAGCTCATGCAGGACTTAAAAAAGCAGTATACGATAGTGATCGTCACGCACAACATGCAGCAGGCCGCGCGCGTCTCGGAGGACTGCGGCTTCATGCTGCTTGGGCAGCTGGTGGAGTTCGGAAAGACCGCCCAACTCTTCACCGCCCCGCGCGACAAGAGAACCGAGGACTACATAACGGGCCGCTACGGATAGGAGAAAACATGAACCAGCACATAGACCACCACTTCGACGACGAACTCTCCGCGCTCAAATCCCAGATACTACGCATGGGAAACAAGGTCGAGGCGATGGTGGCCGACTGCATGAAGGCGCTCGGCTCGCGCGACGCCAAGCTAGCGGAACAGATAATAGAGGCGGACCGCTCGGTGAACGCCCTGGAGGTGGCCATAGACGAGCAGTGCATCGAGCTGCTCGCGCGCTACCAGCCGGCCGCCGGCGACCTCAGGTTCATATCCAGGGGCATCAAGATAGTCACGGACCTCGAACGCGTAGGAGACCTCGCGGTGAACGTCGCAAGCCGCGTAATCGACATAGCCCGCTTCGGCGACTCCCCGATCGACCTGACTCAGATGTCGTCCATCGTCCTCATGATGCTGCGCGACAGCATCGAGGCCTTTGTAAACAAGGACGTAGCGAAGGCAGAGGGGGTACTCAAGAACGACGACATGGTCGACGACCTCACGGATTGCTACGTAACCGAACTGCTGGAGAGGGCTACGAAGGAGCCGCAGAACCTGAACCGGCTCTTCCCAGCCACCTCCATCGTACGCTATCTCGAAAGGATAGCGGACCATTCGACGAATATCGCGGAACTGGCGATCTTCCGCGCCAAGGGGCGCGACGTCCGCCACACGAAGCCGCGCTGAAGCTTCATCATCGACCTTGCCCGCAAATACTGGTCGAATGGGCACCAGCGAAGGCGCTATATTTGCACTTGTACTGGGGCACCCCGTTGCTGTAAATACGCCCAGTGATTCACCAACCTGAAAGGGGGGCTACATGAAGAAGATGGTCGTTGCGGTGGGTGTGGTGGCTGCTCTGGCGTTCGCGTTCTCCCTGGCTCATGCCCAGTTCGGCGGTATAAAGGTGCCGACGAGCGTGCAGGATGTCGCCGATGCGCCGGGCGAAATGGACTACGAGTACTGCAAGACGCTCAAATCCAAGTACGAAAACAACATGGACTACAACAGCGGCAACATAGCTGCAAGGCTCGGCGGCGAGAAGAACGTCTCGCACAGCAAGGACATGAAGAACTGGCAGCGCGGCGGGAGCAAGTGGGACAAGGAGAACAAGATCCTGGAGCAGGAATACAACGTGGGCCCGGCGAAGTCGTCCAGACTGCGCGTCTACTGCAATAAGGAAAAGTGCACCAGCGTATCCTGCTACAAATAGCCAGGCCTGAGTGCAATCCGCTTGGGTGTTCCTTTATCTATAACTGTAGAGGCGCCGGCCGAATGGTCGGCGCCTTTTTATGGACATGCCGGACGGGCCGGTTCCTTTGACATGACGCTGCCTGTAAAACGCTTCCGCGTGATAAACGATGGCTTCACCTGCGGCCACTGCGGGCGGGATGTGCCGCCTACCGCGGGCTCCACGCCGCGCAACCACTGCCCGTTTTGCCTCTGGTGCATGCACGTGGACATCAACCCGGGCGACCGGGCGAACCGCTGCCGCGGTATGATGCGCCCCATCGGCATCTACACCCACTCGAAAAAATCGTACGTGATATTACACCAATGTACGCGCTGCGCCGAGCGCGTGAAGGCGAAGGCGATACTCTACGACGCAAACGCACCAGACAATTTCGACATAATAATCGAACTCTCGGGAAAGCCGATAAACGAGGCTCGCCCGGTGCCGCCGCACATGATGGGGAAAAGAAAAGCCTGAGGCCCTTCCGGCGTCAGATCTTGCCCTGCAGAAGGAACGCGATGACGAGCGAGTAGATGACAAGAGACTCGATCAGGGCGAGCGCGATGATCATCGGCGTCATCACCTTCGAGGCCGCCTCGGGGTTTCGCGAGATACCCTCGAGGGCCGAGGCCGCGGCCTTTCCCTGGCCGAGCGCCCCGCCGAACGAAGCGATGCCGATGCCCAGCCCCGCCGCAAGGGCGAGCGCGGACTTCAGCCCGAAGACGTTCGAGCCCTCGGCCGCAACCCCGGCGGCTTCCTGAGCGAACGCGGCCGATGAAAAAAGAGCGACTGCCGCACCGAACAACCATGACGTAATCTTCTTCACGATGCCCCCCCGTTTGAATCTGGTTTTCACTTTCCGGCGACGGCTAGTTCTCCTCGGAGGCCGTGGCCAGGGATATGTATATCACCGAGAGGAGAGTAAAGACGAAGGCCTGTATAAACGCAACAAAAATGGCCAGGGCCTCGAACGCTATCGGCACCAGTATCGGCGTCAGGTATGAGAATATCCCCAGCACGATGTGATCGCCGGCTATGTTTCCGAAAAGCCTGATCGATAGAGATACGGGCCTGACCAGGTGGCTTATCACCTCGACTGAGAACATCAGCGGCGCCAGCCATATGATCGGGCCGCCCATGTGCTTCAAGTAGCTTCTGATCCCCTGCGTCCAGACCCCCGATACGTTGTAGTAGACGAATACCACCAGCGCGCAGGCGAGGTTCGTGTTGATGTTGTCGGTCGGCGGGGTGAAGCCGGGCACCGTCCCGAAGAGGTTGCAGGTGAGTATGTATACGAAGAGCGTGCCGATGAGCGGCAGATGGCGGCGCGCCGAGGGCCCCATCGCGTCGGTCATCATACGCATGATGCTCTCCACCAGGACCTCGAAGATGTTAGCGAGAGAGCCCCTCGAATCGGGAACGAGCCGGCTGTTCGCGCGGCGGAGCTTGAGCCACGCTATGAACGATACAAGCGTTATGACCAGGAAGGCACAAAACGACATCGTGACATGAAGATACTCGTCCGCCCAGGAAGGAGGCAGACCGAGCACATTGTCAAACCATGCTATTACCGAGAAGGCTTCCATCTACCTGTTCTTCCTCACCCCCTCCACCAGGAGGGCCAGGACCATTGTGGAAAATCCCACGAGAAATGCAAGCGGCTCTACCGCCCCCGACTTCATAATCCACCAGAGCACCGCCCCTATCACGAATATCTTCGCCATGCCGAGCGCCGCTATCCAGTATGCCCCTCTGCCTCCGGCCATAGTCCTGACCACGACCATCACCAGGACCGCAAAGGAGGCCATGGCTATGGTGGAGCCGGCCGCAATGGAGAAAGCGGATTCCGATCTCCCCAGCAGGTATGAGGCTGCAACCGCCACGGCGAGAATCAAAACGGCGGTGGATATGACATGCCTGACAAGGCGGTATCCGTATGAGGCGTTACTTTCCATGCTCACTCCTCCTGTTCCCTTCGGCCTTCCTGCCGTTTAACCACCCGATTATGCGGACCAGGTTCACGAGCCCTCCTACAAAACCCAGCGAAATACCCGTCACGGTGAGCCAGGGACCCGTGCCAAGCTTTTCGTCAACCCATCCGCCGAGCAGCATGAACGCCACGACCGCGGCCGCGAGCTGAACGCCTGCCGCGCCGTAGACACCGTACGCCGCTATCGCCGACAGATCCCTTCGCATCAGAGCACCTCATCCACGGCCGCTCTCCTCTTTCGCCCAGGCGCCCACCAGATCGATGGTCTCGGCTACATCGTCCTCAGTGTGCGCGAGCGAGACGAACGCGGACTCATAAGGGGATGGCGCCAGATACACTCCGCGATCCAGCATGAAGCGGAAGAAGCGTCTGAAGCGCCCGCCGTCCGCACAGGAAGCGGTAAGGAAATCCACCACATCGGCTTCGGAGAAGAATATGCTCCACATGGAGCCCACCCGGTTTATCCTGTGCGAAATTCCGTTCCGGGACAGAACCTCGCCGGCCCCGGAGCAGAGCTGCCCGGAGACGGAATCGATTTTTTCGTAGACCCCCGGGACGGACAGGAGCTCTATCGTCTTTATGCCCGCGGCCGTCGCCAGGGGGTTTCCGGAAAGGGTCCCCGCCTGATATACGGGCCCGCTCGGAGCGACCCTCTCCATGAGCGCTGAGGATGCGCCGTAGGCGCCTATCGGAAGGCCTCCCCCGACTATCTTCCCCAGCGTCGTGATGTCCGGACTCACTCCGTAGAGCTCCTGGGCCCCTCCGAAAGAAACGCGAAAACCGGTCATCACTTCGTCGAATATCAGCAACGAGCCGTGCTTTGTGCACAGCGCCCGAAGACCCTCGAGGAATCCGGAACAGGGAGGAACGCAGCCCATGTTCCCGGCCACCGGCTCGACTATGATCGCCGCCACCTCGTTTCCTTCGGCCGCCATCAGCCTCTCCACCGATTCGAGGTCGTTGTATCTGGCAACCATCGTCTCCGCTGCGGCCGATCGGGTCACACCGGCGGAGGTCGGAACCCCGAAGGTGGCGGCGCCCGAGCCCGACTTGACGAGCAGGGAATCGGAGTGGCCGTGATAACAGCCCTCGAACTTTACGACCTTCCCACGAGCCGTAACTCCGCGCGCGAGCCGTATCGCGCTCATCGTCGCTTCGGTTCCGGAGTTCACGAACCTCACCATCTCCACCGAAGGGACCGCAGCGACGATCATCTCCGCGAGCCTGGTCTCACCCTCCGTGGGTGCGCCGAACGAGGTCCCGAGCTCTATCGCCTCGTTTAAAGCGGCAAGCACCTTCGGATGGGCGTGCCCCAGGATCGCCGGCCCCCAGGAACATACGTAATCGATGTACTCGTTTCCGTCGACGTCCCATATGCGCGAGCCCTTAGCCCTGGATATGAAGGGGGGCACGCCCCCGACGCCGCCAAACGCTCGGACCGGGCTCGAGACACCGCCGGGCATGACCTTACGAGCTGCCTCGAAATGCATCATGGATTTCAGCAGTTTGGCCATGGGACGCCCCTATCACGGAGAGGGTAAAAGGGCCACAAAAAGAGGCCTCCGAAGAGGCCGGCCATGACAATCGCCGCGCTTGCCTTTGGTCGGCTCCCGTGTTAGGGGGACTGCCTTGCGATGGAGGTTTTTCGTGCGTTTCCCGTTCATACAGACGTCGACCGTCTACAGCTACATCAAGCGCAGCCGCAGGTCCGGGCAGAAGCGTTTTCCTCTCGTCCTGATGCTCGAGCCCCTGCACGCGTGCAACCTCACATGCTCCGGCTGCGGCAGGATACGCGAGTACAAAGAGCACATGTCGAAGATGCTTTCCCTCGCCGACTGCCTCAAGGCGGTGGACGACTGCGGGGCCCCGGTGGTATCCATTTGCGGAGGCGAACCGCTGCTCTATCCTGATGTCGCCAGGCTCACCGAGGAAACCCTTGATCGCGGCCGCGTAGTCTACCTTTGCACGAACGGACAGGCGCTTGAAAAGAAGCTGGAGCTCTTCAGACCGCACAAACGGTTCAACATAAACGTCCACCTCGACGGCCTCGCGAAGACGCACGACGCGATCGTCGAGAGGGAGGGCGCCTTCGACAAGGCGGTGGCGGGAATTCGCGCGGCCAAGCAGGCGGGCTTCATAGTATGCACGAACACCACCGTCTACAGTCAGACGGACACAAACGAAGTCCGCGCCCTGGTGGATTTTCTTGAGGACATAGGGATCGACGGCATCCTGATCTCCCCCGGTTTCGACTACGCGGAAGTGGCCGACCAGTCGGTCTTCCTGACCCGCGAGGCGATAGTGGAGAAGTTCAAGGAGCTGCTTCCGACCACGCGCTCGCGCAAGGTGTGGAACACGCCGCTCTTCTTCGACTTTCTGGCCGGGAGGCGCGACTACCCGTGCACGCCATGGGGGAACGTCACCTACAACGTGCTGGGCTGGAAGGCACCCTGCTACCTCATAACCGACGGCCATCACCCAAATTTCGAGGGCTTCATGAAGGACGTGCCCTGGGAAAACTACGGCCCCGGCAAGGACGAGCGCTGCAGAAACTGCATGGCCCACTGCGGCTTCGAACCGACCGTGGCCCTCACCTCCACGGATTCGATCTCTGACGCGCTCAGGATGGCCCGCTGGACTTTCCTGTAGAGGCCCGTCTCTATCACCCGCGATTGACTTCCGGTATTCATGGCCGTAGAAGGGTGCAATGCATAAGGCCCCGCTCTCGATAGTCGCGGCCCTCGACGACGAGATTCGCGTCTTAAACTCTAAGATTGAGATCGATTCACGGGTCCATGTCAGACCTGCCCTCTTCACCTGCGGAAGGTTTTCAGAAAAGCCCGTTCTGATCGTCCGTTCCGGCATAGGAAGAGCCGCCATGAAATCCGCCGCAAGCTATCTCCTCAGGAACTACGACACTTCATGCTGCCTGCACGTAGGATACTGCGGAGGCGCGGATCCAAACGGCGAGCCGGGCGATCTGATCATAGCGCAAGAGGTGGTCGATTCCGCGACGGGCGACAGGTTCGCCACCTCGAAAACGCTTGTCTCCAAGGCCGAAGCCCTGTGCAGGGATAGAAATCTTCGCGCCCGCACGGGATCGCTAGTCACAACCGACAGGGTTGTCGAGATGCCTCACGAGAAGGCTTTTGTCGGCACCCAGCATGGGGCATGCGCCATCGACATGGAGAGCGCCGATCTGGCCCGCGCCTGCAAAAACGGGGGCGTTCCGTTTCTGGTCGTGCGCTCGGTCCTCGATCCACTCGACGCCTCCCTGCCCGATATGGGCGACTCCGTTACAGAGGAGGGCAAGACCGACGGCATGGCGCTGGCGGAGCACATGATCAGGAAGCCTAAGGATCTTTTGAAGCTCCCGCACATCCAGTACCTTGCAAGCCGTGCGCGGAATTCAATCAACTCGTTCCTAGAGGCATGGATAGAAAGGGAGGGGATATGAAGAAAAACGAACCAGCGGAGCGCAGCCGAAAGAGCAAGGCCAAGGGTATAAAATACGCGGTCGGCATCCTGGTATCGCTTGCCGTCATAGCGGCGGCGGTGGTGCTTCTCAGGTTTTTCGGTAAGGACCTTCTGCAATGGCGATATGATGCCTCACAGCCCACGTCACAAAAATTCGCAAAGATCGCGCGATGGATACCCGCGGGAGCAGAGTTCGAGGTCGCCGTGGACGTGCAGAAGGCGCTCTCGAAGGCCGGGCTCCGCGAAAAACTGGCCTCGCTCTCGCAAGGGCAGGACGGCGTCGCTGCCGATCTGCTCTCCGCGCTGCTCGAAAGGCAGTCCTCCGTAGGGATGCTGATGATGGTTGGCATGCTGGGCGAGCCCGGCTCCAAACCCGCCGTAGCGGTCGTAGCACAGGGCAGCTTCGACGAGAAGAACTTCATCCCGGCCATAAGGGCCGCGCTGGTCGCCGGCCGCTCCGGAATATCTTACGAGAAGATCGGAGGCCGAAAGCTCTATGCTGAAAGCGACGCAAGGGATCCTTTCGGATTCATGATACTCGACCGCATGCACATAGCGGTGGGCACCAGGGCCTCCCTTTCGGCGCTCTTCTCCGGGCCACCGAGCGACGCCCCGCGCACCCTCGAAGTGCCCGATGCGGTGCTGTTCGGCCGGTTCTCCTTCGGGCCGAGGCTGCTGGCCCTGCTCCCGAACGATCTCTCGCCTGTCGCGCGAATCGATTTCGCCAGCGTCGACGGGACCAAGGTGTCGGCGAAGATCGAGGGCAAAGACCTAAAAGCAGCCAGCGACATCAGGATGTTCCTCGAGGGAATAAGGGCGCTCCTGCTGATACAGGAGGAGGGAAACGCGGCGTTGGAATCGGTGCTGAAGGGGGTGTCCATAGAGGGCCGCGACGGTTCCGTAACCATCGGCTGCGACGTGCTCCCCCTGCTCGAGATGTGGTCCACCGATTCGGAGGCGACCTCCGGCGGGGATGCGGGCTAGCTGCAACTTCTGCTCAGAGGAATAGCGGCACGAAGCACATCTTTCTGGTGTCCATCAGACCCCGGTCGGTCAGCTTCAGCTCCGGAATGACGGACAGGGCGAGAAACGAGAGGGACAGGAACGGATCGTCGAGCTTCGACCCCATGCGCTTCGCGGCCCTGCATATCGCCGCGTAATCCGCGGCGACCCTGGGGGCCTTTCGGTTTGACATGAGCCCCGCTATGGGAAGCGGCAGCAGCGCCTCGACCTTCCCTTCGCATACGGCCGCGAACCCACCGCCTGAGCTGACCAGATGCCGAACGGCCGAAATCATATCCGCGTCGTTCGTCCCCACGGCTATCAGGTTATGAGAATCGTGACACACCGTGGACGCGAGGGCGCCCCTCTTCAGTCCGAACCCCCTGACCAGGCCCAGCCCGATCCTTCCGCTCGCATGGTGCCTCTCAAAGACCGCCAGCTTTAAGAGATCCCGGGAGACATCCGCGGAGACCAGCCCCCTTACGGGCCTCACCGCAACCTCCTCCGCCTTCGTCACTATCTGGCCCGGAACGATCCTTATGACCCTCGCCTTCCGGTTTGAAGTCTTCAGCTCCAGACGGGTCGGGCCGATATTCTTTATCCGCATGCTTTCTGATATCCTGCATTTCGCTTTCCTGATGGAAACGACCATCTCGCCATCGCGCGCGACGAGCTTCCCGTTCTTGAAGACCATGCGCGCCCTGAAAGACCTGAGGTTGTCGAAAACAACGAGGTCCGCCACGTAACCGACAGCGACGGCTCCCTTCCGGCGCGGAAGGCGGAAATAGTAAGGGGCGTTGCTCGTAGCCATCTGCAGGGCCGTAACCGGAGGTATGCCGGCCTTGACCGCGCGGCGCAGTATGTCGTCGATATGTCCGCGGCGTACCAGATCCACCGGGCTTCGATCGTCGGAACAGAAAAAACACCTGTGTGAATTTGCGGGTGTGATCAGAGGTGAAAGGTCGAAGAGGTTTTTCTCGGTCGTGCCCTCGCGCACCATCAGGTGCAGACCCGAGAACAGCTTCTCCGCCGCCTCCCCCGCGTGGGTGCTCTCGTGGTCCGAGTGGATGCCGGCGGCCACATACGCAGCCAGATCCTTGCCGGAGAGCCCCGGCGCATGTCCGTCAACACGCATCCCGGGTATCAGACGAATCTTTTCCAGGAGCTCCCTGCGCCCGGCTATCACTCCGGGGAAATCCATCACCTCGCCTATGCCCACCACCCTGGGCAACTTCGACAGGCGCCGGAGCTCTCGCACTCCGAGCTTTGCTCCGGAGGATACGAACGGCGACTCCGGGACACAGGACGGCAGCACGACATAAACATCCAGGGGCAGGTTTTCGGATGCAGCAACCATCCACCTCACACCTTCCTCTCCCATCACGTTGGCGATCTCGTGCGGATCGGCCACCACGGAGGTCGTGCCGCGCGGCACCACCGCCCTGGCGAACTCCGCCGGCGAGAGCATCGTCGACTCTATGTGGAGATGGCTGTCTATCAGGCCCGAGGAGAGATAACCGCCCCTCAGGTCGATGCTGTTTCTAGCCCTGTAGCTTCCGAAACCGGCTACGACGCCGTCCGCTATAGCCACGTCGGTGTGAACCACCGCGTCGGCGAAGACCGATACGACCTTGGCGTTTCTCAACAGCAGGTCGGCAGGCTTTCGCCCGGCCGCCACGTCTATCCTGTGTTTGAGGCCCATGCAGGCCATTGTATCCAAAACCGGAAGCAAAGCGGAGAAAAAAACGGGGGCGCCTCCCTCAATAGCGCCCCCTTTAAATAAACCGGAAGGACCTCCTAGAACGTGTATCTGATCGCCGGCGAGATGTTCCAGCCCACCGCCACGTTGCTGCGCGCGTAGATGTGAAGGCCGGTCTCCGCCCCTAACGACCAGTTCTCCTTCCACTGCCACCAGAAGCCGCCAGCGGGTATCGCTATGTCGCACGCGGCATAGGATCCGTTTCCGGCGGATATCGCCACGCCTACACCGGCCTGCGCATAGACCGCCCAGCGCGGATGGTCGTCGAAATCGAAAACGTAGCGTGCGTGAGGCACAAAGGAGATGATGGTGGGCGACTTGAACTTCGTCTCCATCTCGAAGCGCACGCCGGCCGAAAGCCTCTCATAGAAATAATAATCCCCTTCGAGGCCGAAGGTCATGGCGGGTCCGTAGCCGCGCGTGACATAAGCGAAGCCCGGCCCTACGAATCCTACCTGAAAGCTCTTCGCCCTGCCTTCAGCAGTGGGGGTGTAAGGCGGCGGCGCGCTGACTGAAGCGGCGGCCGGTTTTTCGGTCTCATCGGGCAGGGCGGCCTCGTTTGCCGGCTTGCCCTTCGCCTTGGAGGCCGAGGAATTTATGTCGTATTCCTCAACGCCGCTCGATTTTTTAACCGCCGGCTGAATCGGCGCCACCTGTTCGACGAGGTCGGGGCTGTACAGATCCTCCTCGCCGTACTCGTTTACCCTTTTCTGGGCAAAGGACAGCGAGGGAAACGCGAACGCTGCAACCACGATGGCTATGATCAGTCTTTTCATCCCTATTCCCCCTTTGATATTTGAGCGCAGGCCAGTCTTTTACGCGAATTTTTTGAAAAAATCCACTACGGTGCGCGCAACCTCTTCCTTTTCCCAATCCATGGTCAACACGTGCCTCGATCTCCTGAAGAAAGCGGTCTCGACTATATCCGATGCCACCAGTTTCTTCACAAGCCTCACGTTCGACGTCGGTGCCACAAGATCTTTGCCGCCGTGTGCCAAAAGGACCGGGCTCGATACCCTGTGAAGATTCGCCCTCAGTTCCTTCTGCAGGTCCATTATCTGATAGACCGATTGAGCCGGAATCATCGGAAGGGAGAGTTCCTCATAGCGCCTTCTTCCCTCCTCGTTTGCCACGCTTTTATCCGGGGATTTCGGTATCATCTTTATCACATATCTTAGAGGTGAATACCTTACCGCTGGCGCCGCCATCCTGTTGAGCAGCGCAAGCTTCAGCGGCGTGGATAAAAGCGCCAGGGCCCTGACCCCCCAGCCCTCCTCCTGAGCCAGCTTGAGACCCAGAAGAGCTCCGAGGGACGTACCCGCGTAGTAGATGCGGTCGACCTCGCGCCTGAGCGCCCCGAAAGCTATTCGAACGGTGTTGTACCACTCGTGCCAGGTCGTCTTCGAAAGCTCCTCGAGGCTCCCGCCGTGGCCGGCGAGGCAAGGCGCAGCGACGCGGTAGCCGGCGGCCAACAGGGCTTCGCAGAGGACGGAGACTGTGGCCGGGGTACCCGTGAGGCCGTGAACAACGAGACAACCCTTTGTCATGATTGGGTTTTAACACACGATGAGATCGTTGACAAGAAAGGCCCTCTCCAACATCCTGCCCGAATGATCGATCGAATCTGCATACCGGTAGGCGAGGCGCTTTCCGAGGTCGAGAGAGTCCTTGAGAACGAGCTCGTCTCCAATGTGAAAACTATCGATTCGATAACCGGATACCTCATAGGAAACGGCGGCAAGAGAATCCGCCCGGCCCTCTTCCTTCTATCCGCACGCGTGGTGGGCTTGCACGGTTCCCCCAGACAGGCGGCGGCCATAGAGATGCTGCACACGGCAAGCCTTCTTCACGACGACGTGATAGACGATGCGCCCGTCCGCCGCGGATACCCCTCCGCCAGAGCCAGATGGGGAAACCAGGCCAGCGTGCTGGTAGGGGACTTCATGCTGTCGCGCGCCTCCATGATATTCGCCCAGGAGGGAGGCGCCGAGCTCCTGCTCGCCCTCGCGCAGGCGATGGGCCATACGACCGAAGGGGAACTCCTGGAGATAGAGCACCAGAGCGATGCCGAGACGGGCGCGGAAACGTACATGCGTATCATAAGCGGAAAGACCGCTTCCCTCTTCTCCTTCGCTGCAGCGGCGCCCGCTATAACCGCTTCGGTGGGAAAGCAGCTCGAAGAGGCGATGAGGAGCTTCGGCCTCGGCGTGGGTCAGGCGTTTCAGCTGACCGATGACGCCCTGGACTACGTCGCGGACGAGGCGTGCACAGGGAAATCCCAGGGCATAGACCTCAGAGAGGGAAAGCTCACCTATCCCCTGATCGTAGCGCTGTCGAAATCGACCGCAAAGGAACGCGCCAGGATAAGAAGCGCGCTGATATCCGGCAGCTTTGCGCGCGAGGAGTTTCGCGGGATCGTTGACATAGTTGAGAGAAACGGCGGGATCGAATCAACACTGCGGCTGGCGCGCGAAACAGCCGCGAAGGCGAAGGAAAGCCTCGTCTTTTTCAAACCCTCGATAGAACGCGATTCTTTGGCCCAGCTCGCCGACTACGCGGTCTCCAGGAACAGGTAGGCCCAACCGCAGCCTTCAGCATTTCAAAGAGTTCGAAGCATCGGGGTCGAAAAAACCGGTGCATCGTTTGTCGGCACGGCTGCACCCTTTTGCAGCAGCCAAGCTTCGCCATCGCCCGCCTGCCCGGCGTCTTATCCTTTAAATATCATAAACTTGCGCGGGTCATCGCTTCTGGCACGCCGTTTGCTTTATTGCCTCGTGAGCTCACGATCGATCGTGCACCACGGAAAGGAAGATAAATGGGAGAGCATACAGGGAAGGACGTGTTCAACATCGTGGAGGGAAAGGACGGCAAGATGCGCTGGGTAAAGATCGGGCAGGCCTTCACAAACAAGGACGGTTCGATCAACGCCTATCTGGATGTCTTTCCCCGCGACGGAAAGCTGCAGATCCGCGAACGCAGGACGTCGGAAAAGAACGGAAACTCCAGGGAAAACAGCTTTGAAAACTGAAAGGAGAAGAGAGATGAACCACACTATGAAGAGGGAAGTGAGCGGGGGGATGAAGGGCGTAGCCACGATAGTAGGTCTTCTGGCGACCCTGATGCTGGCCGGGCAGGCGCTTGCGGCGAAACAGCCGCCTCCCGCGCCTGTCGATATCAACAAGGCCGGCGTCGAAGAGCTTATGTCGCTGCCCGGGGTGGGCCCGGCGAAGGCCCAGGCGATAATGGCCTACAGGCAGGTAACGCCCTTCGCGTCGACCGACGACCTGGCAAACGTAAAGGGCATAGGTCAGAAGATGCTCGCGAAGATAGCCCCGTTCGTAAAGGTCAACGGCGGCTCCGGAGCAAAGGCTCCTGGCACGGCGGAGAAGGCAGCACACTAGCCAGGGCGGGTCCGGCGACCCGTGCCCGGCACGGCTACGCTTTTCCGCGAAGAGAACGGCCCGGCCACGGCGGAAAACGTCGGGGCCGGGCCCGACCTTCCCCTGACAC
>DAONII010000009.1:0-10778 GCA_035405085.1 bacterium
ACAAGGGCGTATGGATGCAAATCTTAAAATTTCCTGGCGATTCAGCGAGGCTGGAGGGAGGAGGGGGCGGTCCTCTTTTTGTGGACAACCGAGGTTGCGTGCGATATGCCCCGCAAACGTAATTTTGAAAAGGAGAAGAGATGAAGAAGATCATAGGAACCGCGGCGGCGCTTGTCTTCCTCTCGGGGGTCGCCTGTGCCGCCAAGAGCACCTACGTGGTGAACAACGGCCGTTTCAACTACGTCAAGATCAAGGAGGTCAAGGCCAGCCGCGCCCAGGAGCTGAACATAACCCATCCGGCCACGATAGACGAGGCCGGCCTTCGCGCTGCCCTGGCGTCTATAAACCTCGCGCGCTCGTATGTCATAAAGAAGGAGGTCGACACGCAGCGCGTCTTCGACGACGCGATGATCGACTACATAGCTCCGGCAATGGTGCGGGCCTTCTCCCAGGCAGGTCCGAACGAGATAATAGTCTTCTCGTATCTGTCGAAGAACCCCATCTTCATCCTGAGGAACGACCGCCTGAACATCTGCGACGCCTGGATAAGCAACGACGAGCTGCATATACGCTTTCAGAAGCTGTACGCGAAGATGACCGGCGATACAGACAAGCGCGGCAGCCATTCGAAGCTCATTTCAAACGCAAGGGGCCTGCGCGTGAGGTTGGAGCTCGGGCCCGGCCAGAAGCTCGGCGTCGACGATCCTGAGGAGATCGTTTTGGGTCTGAACGTGAACTACGTGAAGGTTCCTGAAAAGGAGGCGCCTGTCACCGAAGGGGTGACGATGACGGGCGAGCGGGTGCCCATCGAGGGCGCAACCGGTGCCGCGCAGCCCGCTGCGGTTGAGAAGTCCTCAAAGGCACAGCCTAAGAAGGGGTCGAAGGCGTCCGGTGTCAAGGGGGCCGAGGCCGCTTCGCCCGCTGCCGCGCCGGCCCCCGCGAGGTCGGCGAAGGACCGCCTCGAGGAGTTGGGCCAGCTCAGGAAGAGCGGTTTGATAGACAAGGCGGACTATGAAGCAAAGAAGAAGGAGATACTCGACGAGCTTTAGGAATCAGCGTGTCTTTTAAGGCGCCCCGCCTTCCATTCGGGAGGCGGGGCTTCTTTTGATGCGGGCTGTGCGGATTGGTGGATATGAAGAGGGAGAGAATCGACAGGATACTGGTCGACCGAGGGCTCGCCGATACGCGCGCCAAGGCCCAGGCGCTCGTCATGGCCGGGTGCGTGTTCGCCGGCGATTCCCGCGTGGAGAAGCCCGGTCAGCTCATCGACCCGGGTGCGGCTGTAAAGGTCCGCGGGCAGGATCATCCCTACGTAGGGCGGGGGGGCGTGAAGCTGGCTCACGCGCTCGACGAGTTCGGATTGAAGGCCGACGGGCTCGTCTGCATGGACGTCGGCGCCTCCACGGGGGGATTCACCGACTGCCTTCTGCAGCGCGGGGCCGCTCGAGTCTACGCCGTCGACGTGGGGTACGGGCAGATCGCGTGGAAGCTCGCGAGAGACGATAGGGTGGTGGTCATCGAGAGGACGAACATAAGGCATCTTGAAAAATCCGCGGTGCCCGATCCAATCGAGCTGGCCGTAATCGACGTCTCTTTCATATCGCTTGAGCTGGTGTTTCCGGCCGTGGAGCCTTTTTTGGCGCCGTCCGCTCGCATCGTGGCCTTGGTCAAGCCGCAGTTCGAGGTCGGCAGGGAGCTGGTTGGCAAGGGCGGAATAGTAAGAGACGAGGCGTCCCACAAGTTGGCGGTCGAAAAGGGGAGGAGGGCCGGAGAGTCCGTCGGATGGAGCTTTGAGGGGAGCTGCGATTCACCCGTGAGGGGGGCCAAGGGCAACCGTGAATTCCTGGTATGTTTTTCGAAGCCCTAAATCGGGCTTGCCCTTCCATGGTGCTGATTATATAGGTGCCGCAAACACACGCTTCAAAATAAGGGGAGGTCTTATGCCGCGCATCTTCAAGGCAAACGAGATAAGGATACTGACCGACAACAAGGTCGGCACGCTCGCGCGCGTCACCGCGCCGATCGCGGAGGCGAGGGTGAACATCAACGCATGCAATTGCCGTGCGGTGGGTGACAAGGCGGAGTTCTTCTTCATAACCGACGACAACCCGAAGGCGATAGAAAACCTCACCCGCGCCGGGCTCCCTTCATCCGAACGCGAGGTCATAGTCGTCGAGACGGCAAACGAGGCAGGGACCCTCTTCCGGGCGGCCCAGCAGCTCTCACAGGCCGGAGTCGATCTTGATTCATGCTATTCAACCGCGGGCAGTCAGGGGAACACCTGGGTCGTATTCGCGACAAAGACCGTTGAGAAGGCGATGAACGTCATACCTTAGAGGCAGGCGAGGCTGGTGAGAAGCTCAGAAGCTTGGAAGATCAAGGCGGACAGGCCACAGAAGGCCGGCTGGGAATAAAATCCTGCCGGCCTTTTTTATAGCCTCTGCGGATTCAGGGGCGCGGCGAAATCTATGCGGTCGGCCTCTCTCGACGGCCCTTGCATTCCGATTCGCCGATGCTATAGTTCGGCCCAACCTCACGACTTTTCGGGGAATTTTGTGATCCGCAGCCTTCTCTTCTCAGCTGTCTTGATAGCAGCCTTAGTCGCCTCCTGCTCGGGGGTGAAGCCTCCTCGTCATGCGAAGATAGATCTGAAGGAAAAGGACGACGTATATCTTCAGTTCATAAGGGCGGATATGCTCGCCATAGGCGGCGATACGCGCAGGTCCAGTGCAGAGCTCGTGAAGCTCATAAAGCGGTATCCGGACATGGCGTATTTCCATTTTCTGCTGGCCGAAAACCTTGGCCGGGAGAAACGCTACGATCTCGCGATCGAATCGACGAAGAGGGCGCTGGAGCTCGACCCGTACTTTTCAGATGCCAGAGTCTATCTGGGCAGGCTCTACGCGTCGCAGGAAAGACACGAAGAGGCCATACGGGAATTCGCGGCAGTCATCGCGCACGATCCGCAGCGCGAGGACGTCTATCCCCTTATCGCAAGCGAATACGTGATCGAGCGGGAATACGCCCGAGCGCTGGAGGCCCTTCGGCGCCTCGTCTCAGTGAACCCGGATTCCGTGATCGCCTATTACTACATGGGGGTGATCTACGATCAGAACATGCGCGATCCGGACCGGGCGCTGCGCATGTACAAGGAGGCGCTCTCCATAGACCCGGGAAGCTTGAGCGTGCACAACGCCATGGCCGAGCTATACCTCAGGCAGCAGAATCTTAGGAAGGCGTTGGCGAAGTACAGGGAGGTCTTGCATATCGAGCCCGACGATATCGCGGTCATGCTGCGCATCGCTCTGATCCATTACGAGCTCAAGGAATACGACGACGCGACCGTCATCTTCGAGAGGATCCTGGAAAAGAACCCCGAAGCCGACAAGATACGCTTCTATCTCGGCATACTATACGAGAGCGCCGGCAAGCCGGAGAAGGCCATATCGGAGCTCATGGAGGTTCCCCACAAGTCCAGTTACTTCAAGGACGCAAGGGTGCACATCGCGTCTATGCTGCGCCAGGCGAAGAGATCCGACGAGGCGATAGAGGTCCTCAAGGATGGAATAGCGAAGAAGGGCAACGTTCCTGAGTTCTACGAATATACGGCTGCCCTCTACGAGGAGTCGTCGCGCATACCCGAGGCCATATCGATACTGGAGGCGGGGCATTCCGCCCTTCCCGACGAGGAGAAGATCCTCTTTCTGCTGGGCATCGTCTACGAGAAGGCCGAGGAACGCGAAAGGGCCGTATGGGCCATGCAGCAGGTTTTGAGGATCAATCCGCAGAACGCCTCCGCTCTGAACTACATAGGGTACACGTGGGCCGATAGCGGGGAGAATCTGGAGGAGGCCCTTGAGATGGTTCAGCAGGCCCTGGTGCTACGCCCCGATGACGGTTACATAACCGACAGTTTGGGATGGGTCTATTTCAGGATGGGGGACGACGAGCGCGCGCTGAAGTATCTCTCCAAGGCCAACAGGCTCGTGCCCAAAGAACCGATAATACTGGATCATCTCGGCGAGGTCATGCTCTACCGGGGGGACTCCAGGGCGGCGCTGCGCTTTTTCGAGCAGGCGCTCGAGGCTTGGCAAAAGAAGAACGACCCGGACGACAGGGAGCAGGAAAAGCTCAGGGAGAAGATAGAGAAGCTAAGGGGAGCGTAACCATTTCCGTCTTTCGGGCCGGGCGGGGGATAATTGAACCAAGCCATCCCCAGTTGTCAGGGCCCCGGGGGCGGTCTCTTGCCATGTCCCGCATCATCAGGTTTTTGGCCTTCGGAGCGATCCTTGTCGCGTGCGGATGCGCGAAGGAAAGCCCCAGATATGTGTCCGCGGAGGGGGGCGCCCGGACTGCGAAGGCGCGCTCCCTTGAGTCGTGGGTGATACGGCAGTCTGAAAAAACCGATTCGATAAAGGCGCTCGTCTGGCTGGATCTCTCCGACGGCGAGAAGGAGCGGCAGACGGAGGCGGCTCTCCTCATAAAGCGCCCATCGTCGATCCGCGTGGACGCCATGGATGCGCTGGCCGACGTATGGGCGAAGGCCGGAAGCGACGGGCGCTCGATGTGGCTTTTCATACCTTCCCGGGACAAGCTTTATTCCGGCCGAGCCACAAAAGCCAACCTGCGGCGTCTGATGAAGTTCGAGTGGGGGCTCCCGGAGATAATAGCGGCGGTTGCCGGACTCCCTCCATCCGTGGCCGGTGCGGAAATCCTGCAGGTAGGGGCGCCCCGCGAGGGGCATTTCGTAGTCGAAGGCACCGGCCTTCATCTCTGGGTAGACCCCGGATCCGGCCTGCTTGAGAAATGCGCCCGCTACCGCCCGGACGGTTCCGCGCTCGACTACACCATGATTTTTTCGGATTGGAAGAAGGTGCAGGGGGCGAATTTTCCACACCGGATAGAAACCCTGTTCCCCGGCCGCGGAGCGAGGATAGTAGTGCTGTACCGCGACGTCGCTCTCGGCGGTGAGATAGACCCGTTACTCTTCGCGGTGCCCACGCGCGTCAAGGGCAAGGTCGTCGAATTCAAGGAGTGAAGCGGTTGATCTGGCGCCTCTCACAGGTCGCTGTTGCGTTGCTCGCTGCCTTCTCGCTGCCCTTCGCCGGCTGCGGATGGAGGGTGGAGCGCAGCCCGTGCGTGCTAGCCCTCACCCTTCCCGCCGACCCTCCCACGCTCAATCCGGTGACGGCGACCGACGTCACTGCGGGCCAGGTCAACAGGTACGTATTCGAGTCCCTTCTCGAGAGGGACAACGAGACGCTCGAGCTCGTTCCAATGCTGGCCAAGCGCTGGGAGGTCTCCGATGACAAGCTCACCTATACATTCTGGCTGCGCGAGGACGTCCTGTGGCACGACGGAGAGCGCTTTGACGCCGACGACGTGATCTACACCTTCGAGAGGATAAGGGACCCCAAGGTTGATGCTGCGAGGCTCAGGAACTATTTCCGCGACATCACGAGCATAGAGAAGCTCGGGGAGGATGCCGTACGATTCGTCTATTCGAGGCCCTATTTCAAGGCGCTCGAGGTAATCGGCGGCGCCACGATAATACCCAAGCACGCCTTTGAAGACGGGCGGGACTTCAACGCGCATCCTCTCGGGCGCAATCCGATCGGAACGGGGCCTTACCGGTTCGTCGGGTGGAAGACCGGCCGCAGCATCGACCTTGAAAAAAACGAATCATACTGGGGCAGGGAGCCCGCGATAGAGGGGATTTCCTACAAGATCATCCCTGACCGCACGGTGGCGTTTCAGCTTCTCAAGAAGGGTGCGCTCGACATGGAGGCGCTGCGCACGATACAGTGGGCGAGACAGACCGAGAGCGAATCCTTCGCGTCGCAGTTCGAAAAATACCGATATTATCTGCCGAACTACTCTTACATAGGCTGGAATATCCGAAGGCCGATGTTCTCGGACCGCAGGGTGCGCATCGCCATGACGATGCTCATAAACCGCGAAGCGATACTCGAAAAGATTCTGTTCGGCGAGGGACAGATAGTCGCAAGCAACTTTTACCGCTTCGGCAAAAACTATGATTCGTCGATCGCACCTTATCCTTTCGACCCCCGGAGGGCCAGGGAGCTTCTCGATGAGGCGGGTTGGGTCGACACCGACGGGGACGGCATAAGGGACAAGGACGGGGTGCCTTTTCGCTTCAAGCTTCTCTCCCCCGCCGGCAGCGGCTTCAGTAAGAGCCTCGGGCTCTTTCTTCGTGAGGAGCTGTCGAAGGTTGGAATCTCCATGGGCCTGCAGCAGTTCGAGTGGGCCACGATGCTCGACATGCTCTCGAGGAGGGACTTCGACGCCGCTTCCCTCGCCTGGTCCACAACGCTGGAGGAGGACCCCTACCAGGTATGGCACTCCTCACAGGCTGTCGAGGGTTCGAACTTCGTCGGTTTTTCAAACGAGCGGGCCGACGCGCTCATAGAGGATGCCCGCCGGGAATTCGATTCGAACCGCCGCGCGGAGCTCTACTATGAGTTTCAGCGGATCCTTCATCGCGAGGAGCCGTACACCTTCCTGTTCACGGCGCCGTCGCTCGTGGCGGTGGCGAGGCGTTTCGAGAACGTGAAGGCGTACAGGCTGGGAGTGGACATACTGGAGTGGGGCATCGGGCCCTGGCCGGTTCTCATGGAGTGGTAGGGAGTTGCAGCTCAGCTTTCACCTTTGGCCTTTGAGCTGATTCAAGGAACCTTCGATGCTCGCTTATCTGATGAAGCGCATACTGCTGATGGTCCCCACCCTTCTGGGGATCGTCGTGATCACCTTCGCCGTAGTGCACCTGGCCCCCGGCGACCCCGCCTCGCTCAAAGCGCAGTCGGCTACGGACGCCCTCGCCTCAGATGCGATGACGAGGCAGATAGTCGAGGATACGAAGGCTATATATGGTCTGGACAAGCCGCTCCACGTGCAGTTCGGCCGCTGGCTTATTCAGGTCGCCACGTTCGATTTTGGCACATCCTATCGCGACGGACGACGGGTCATGGATAAGATCTGGGAGGCGATCCCCATAACCCTTACGCTCAACATTCTGACGATACTCATCATCTACATCGTTTCCATCCCGCTTGGAACGGCCGCCGCCCTCAGGCCGGGGCGCTTCTTCGACAGGGCATCCTCCTTCGTTCTCTTCGTGCTCTATTCACTGCCGAGCTTCTGGGTGGCGATGATGCTCATCGTTCTTCTCGGAAGCGGGGATTATTTGAATTGGTTTCCGATTACCGGGTTCGTTTCGCCCGGTGCCGATGCGTTGCCGTGGTACGGGTGGATGAGCAACGTCGCATGGCATCTGGTCCTTCCGGTGATCTGCCTAACGTACGGAGGCTTCGCGTTTCTCTCGCGCTTCGCCCGTGCTTCTCTGCTCGAGGTGATACGCCAGGATTACATGCGCACCGCTCGCGCTAAGGGCCTTTCGGAGTGGAGCGTTGTCGTCAAACACGGGTTGAAAAACGCCATGATACCGCTTCTGACCCTCATGGGTACGCTTTTGCCCGCTCTCCTTGGCGGCAGCGTAATCATCGAACAGATATTCTCGATCCCGGGCATGGGCAGGCTCGGCTTCGAGTCGGTGCTGGCGCGCGACTATCCCGTGATAATGGCGATAGCCACGATATCAGCATTTCTCACACTCATGAGCATACTGATCACCGACATCCTCTACGTTATGGTCGATCCGAGGATAACGTTCGAGAAGAGATAGTTTTGAAGGAAGGGAAGGCGAAGAGACAGGAGATTTTGATGGCCGGGATGTCCCAGAGCTACAGCGCCATCGTCTGGCGGCAGTTCAGGAAGAGGAAGCTGGCCGTGGGGGCGCTTCTGTTCGCGTCTTTCCTCGCCGCCGTGGCAATCTTCGCACCGCTCATTGCGAACGACGTTCCGCTTCTGCTCAGGCACGAGGGCAGGTGGTATTTGCCGGCGGCGGGCCTCGCTCCAGAGCTTCGAGAATTGGACTTCCCCGCACTGGCGAATGATCCGCCCGCCGGCGCCTGGCTTCTGATGCCGCCTGTTCCATACAGCCCGGGATCGTACGACTTGAACTCCGTACTGAAGGGTCCGTCGGGAAAACACATCCTCGGCACCGACGGCGACGGTCGAGACGTGGCGGCCCAGCTCGTTTGTGGGGCGAGGGTATCCCTGTCGGTGGGGCTGGTCGCCATGGGGATAGCCGTTCTGATCGGCATAGTCCTCGGCGCCCTTGCCGGTTTCTACGGCGGCTGGATCGATATGTGCGTTTCAAGGCTCATAGAGGTCATGATCTGTTTCCCGACCTTCTTTTTGATATTGGCCGTTCTGGCATTCGTAGGGCCTTCCGTGTACAACGTTATGGCGGTCATAGGAATAACCGGATGGACCGGCGTCGCCCGCCTCGTTCGCGGCGAGTGTCTCAAACTTCGGAAGAGGGATTTCGTTGTCGCAGCGGTCGTGTCGGGCGCCTCGAACGGCAGGATAATCTGTCGCCACCTGCTCCCGGGAGCGATGGCTCCGGTGCTGGTGTCCGCATCGTTCGGCGTCGCGGGCGCGATTCTGGTCGAATCGTCGCTATCCTTTCTCGGGTTCGGTGTGCCGCCCTCAACTCCGAGCTGGGGGTCGATGCTCTCTCAGGCTCAGCAGTTCATGGATATAGGGTGGTGGTTGACTCTGGCCCCCGGATTTGCGATTTTTGCGACGATCACCGCGTACAATCTCATAGGGGAGGCGGTGCGCGATGCGATAGACCCGAATTTGAGGACTTAGAGGTTACAAACGCAAGCAGGGCGAGAAAGGACAGCAAAGAAGCCAGAAGCGAGATTAAGATTTTACTGATCACAGATCACTGATCACGGTCACGGGTAAACGGATGCTGCTCAACGTCGAAAACCTGAGAACGCATTTCTTCACGGACGACGGGGTCGTGCGCGCGGTGGACGGGGTTTCGTTTGAGCTGTCCCGTGGCGAGGCGCTCGGGCTCGTCGGCGAGAGCGGCTCGGGCAAGAGCGTGATGGCCCTGTCGTTGATGAGGCTCGTAGCCGACCCCCCGGGCAAAATAGTGGGCGGCAAAATAATGTATCAGCTTACCGATACCGGCGGTCCGGTGGATTTGATGAAGCTCAGCGAAGCGCAGATGCGCAGGGTGCGAGGTCGCCGACTCGCCATGGTATTTCAGGAGCCTATGACCTCGATGAACCCGGTGTACACCATAGGGGATCAGATAGGAGAGGCGGTAGCGCTTCACGACGGAGGCACGCGCGCTTCGGTGCGCCGCAGGGTTCTCGAGATGCTTGGGCTCGTAGGGATACCCGCGCCTGAACGGCGGATCGACGAATATCCGCACCAGCTCTCGGGTGGGATGCGACAGCGGGCCATGATCGCGATGGCGCTTTCATGCAGGCCCGACGTTCTCATAGCCGACGAGCCCACGACAGCGCTCGACGTTACGATACAGGCGCAGATACTGGACCTTATTCGCAGGCTGCAGGCGGAGCTGGGAATGGCCCTCATACTCGTCACCCACGACCTCGGTGTCGTAGCGGAGACGGCCAGGAAGGTCATAGTTATGTACGCAGGCCAGTTCGTAGAGGCGGGTACGGTGGAGGAGGTCTTCAAAAGGCCCATGCATCCTTACACGCAGGAGCTTTTGAAGGCGGTCCCTTCTCTTTCGAAACCGCGCAAGGGCGAGCGCCTGCACACCATACCCGGTTCCGTCCCCGACCTGAAAAGGCTGCCCGCCGGCTGCTATTTCGCCGACCGCTGCAGCAGGGCAACCGAAGAGTGCAGGGAGGGGCCGATTCCGGAAGATCCGTGCAATGTCGGCCGTCTCGTGCGATGCATCCATGCGGCCGACTGATATCAAGGGCGCGCGTTTTCTGCCTGAGAAGGACTTATGGACGGGAACATCCTGGAAATAGAGGAGCTGACGAAGGGTTTTCCGGTATCCGGCGGTTTTTTGGGCCGCGAGAGGGCTCGCGTGCACGCTGTCCGCGGCGTTTCTCTGAATATCAGGCACGGGGAGACGCTGGGCCTGGTGGGCGAGAGCGGCTGCGGGAAGTCTACGCTGGGGCAACTGGTTTTGCGCCTGCTCGATCCGGACAGCGGTACGATATTATTCGACGGCCGCGACATAACGAGGACATCCCAGAGCAGGCTGAGACCGCTGCGCCGGGAGATGCAGATAGTCTTTCAGGACCCTTTCGCCTCGCTGAATCCGCGAATGACCGTAGGCGACATCGTAGCTGAGCCCCTCGTGGTGCACAGCGAGCTGAAGAACCCGCGCGAGCGTTCGGACAGGGTATCTGAGCTCGTTCGCCTCGTCGGCCTCCCCCCGGACGCCGCCTCCCGTTACCCGCACGAGTTCTCCGGCGGCCAGCGCCAGAGGGTGGGGATCGCCAGGGCGATAGCGCTCATGCCCCGGCTCATAGTCGCGGACGAGCCGGTTTCGGCGCTGGATCTCTCGATACGCGGCGAGATATTGAACCTGATGACGGATTTGAGGGAGCGCTTCGGTCTGGCCTATCTCTTCATCGCGCACGACCTCAAGGTCGTGGAGCACATAAGCCACAGGATCGCGGTGATGTACCTGGGCAAGCTCATGGAGATATTCCCGTCCGAAAGGCTTTCGGATGCCAGGCACCCATACACGCAGGCGCTCGTCTCGGCGATTCCTGTGACGAGCCCCGGTGCAAAAAAAAGCCGCATAGTTCTTCAGGGAGACGTTCCGTCGCCGCTGTCGCCGCCGCGGGGCTGCCCGTTTAACCCCCGCTGCCCCCATGCGGTGGATATCTGCTCGAAGGAAGAGCCGC
>DAONII010000009.1:10878-12700 GCA_035405085.1 bacterium
TTCACAACCTTCGAACAACGGATCCCAAGGCCTGGCAGGCCATGCCGCAGAGGGTGCGCGAACTGACCGCGTATCCGGTTTTTCTTCCGATCGGCGGAAGCATGGTGGTGGACCTCTTTCTGCCGGACACTCTAGACCTCGATCTCCTGACCGAGGTGAGCGTCCGGTTCAAGGCGATAGGCAAGCAGATCGACGTGGTGGTGAGGGACTAGCGCAAAGGCTTCCATGGGAATCACCATAGTCCAGAAGAGCGACCTCAAAAAGCCGAGGCCTCGTTCCAGGAAGGCGCTCATACTTGCCGGCGGGGCGGTGTCGGGCGGGTCTTTCAAGGCTGGGGGGGTCAAGGCCCTGAACGATTACCTCGTTGAATACAGCGTCAACGATTTCGACATATTCGTAGGCATCAGCTCGGGCAGCATGATCGCCACGGCTCTTATGGGAGGCATATCCCCCGAATCGGTTTTGAAGAGCCTCGACGGGACATCCGGTCATTTCACCCCGCTCACCGCCCTGCACTACTACCGGCCGAACTTCTCCGAGCTCGTGAGCAGGCCGCTGGGCTTCATCGCCCATCTGGCCGGATGGCTGCCCGGAAAGCTGCTCGCTCTCGCAGAGCGCTATCCCGACTGGTCCCATGGCTTGATAGGGGCCGCGTGGCGCTTTCTGACCTATCCATCGCTCTCCACCTACGAGGAGATGATGGGGCCGATCGTTTCAGCCGCCGGAGGGGGTTTCCCCTCTCTTCTGGGGATCCTCCCGTCGGGGATATTCGACAACTCTCCGATAGAGGGGTATTTCCGGACGAACATAGAGAGAAACGGGCTTACGAACGATTTTCGCGAGGCGCATCGCCTCACGGGAAAGCGTCTTTACATCTCGGCGATGAGGCTCGACGGGGCCCGCCGCGTGGTGTTCGGTTCCGACGAGGATACATCCCTCACGATATCCCAGGCGGTGCAGGCCTCCACCGCCCTTCCGGGGTTCTACAAGCCGGCGAGGATCGACGGCGTGGATTACGTCGACGGGGGGGTGCAGGAGACCGCCGACATAGACATAGCGGTGGAGAAGGGAGCGGATCTAATTGTCTGCTACAATCCATTTCGTCCCTACGAGGCGGGGGAGTTCGTGGAGGGCTTCAGCCGTTCGAAAGTTTCAGGGCGCAGGCTTGCCGCCGACGGGTGGATGGCGGTTATGAACCAGATATTTCGCGCGGTCTTTCACGCAAGGCTGCGGGTGGTCCTGGAGAACTTTCGGGAAAGCCGTTCCTTCAACGGGGACATAATACTGATCGAGCCGCGTGCCGACGACCGCGCCTTTTTCGCACTCAATCCGCTTTCGCTAAGAAACCGGATCGAGGCGGCGAGGATGGGTTTTGAATCGGTCAGGAACTCCATAGAACAGAATTACGACGAGATCTCGCGAATACTTTCCGCGCACGGAATAGCGATCAGCCGCTCGAGCGTGGAAAAGGAGTTTGAGAGGCTTTCCGACTCGAAGCTCTCCGAGCTTGATATCCAGTCGCTTCTCGAGGGCAGGAGGCTGAAGCTCAGGAAGGGGCGTCGTGCAAGGGGTGTGGCGAAGAGGCTGACGAGGAAAAAGAAAGGCTCAGGGCGCAAAGCGTAAGGGTCACCATGAAGCAACAGCTTGATATATTCGGCGAATCCCAGAAAGCGGGTAGCGGGGAACGGAAAGCGGAGGGCGTTCCCGCTTCCGACGGCGCGCCAAAGCCGACTGCGAAGCAAAGGCGCGCGCGCAAGAAGCGCGAGGCCAAGAAGGCGCCGATGCTCGTCGACGCCTGCAGACAGGAGGGGAAAGGGGAGGA
>DAONII010000009.1:12800-15230 GCA_035405085.1 bacterium
ATCTACACCATAAGCGAGATCACAGGGAGGATAAAGTCGCACCTGGAACGGGGGTTCACCGACATCTGGGTAGGCGGGGAGATTACCGACTTCCGCGGTCAGAACGGACGCCATCTCTATTTCTCCCTCAAGGATGCCGGAAGCAAGATAGCCGCGGTGATATTCAACGCGCAGGGCATGCGCCTTTCCTTCGACCTCGCCGACGGCCTTGAGGTGATAGTTCACGGCAAACTCAACGTCTACGCTCCCTACGGAAAGTATTCGATCCTCATCGACCGCATAGAACCCAAGGGAAAGGGTGCGCTGCAGCTCGCCTTCGAGCAGCTGAAGAAGAAGCTCGAGGCCGAAGGGCTCTTCGCGTCCGACCGAAAGAAGCCGATCCCCTTCCTCCCGCGGAGAATCGGGGTGGTCACATCACCGACCGGCGCAGCGGTAAGGGACATAGTCAACGTGCTGCATCGCCGTTTTCCCGCCGTGGATATCTTAGTGCACCCTGCGCGAGTCCAGGGTGAGGGGGCCTCTTCCGACATCGCGGCTGCGATAGAGGCGATGAACGGCGTCGCGGGGATCGACCTGCTAATCGTCGGAAGGGGTGGAGGTTCGATAGAGGACCTCTGGCCGTTCAACGAGGAGATAGTCGCGAGGGCGATAGCCTCGTCGCGGATTCCTGTCATATCAGCCGTGGGCCACGAGATAGACTTCACGATCGCCGATTTCGTCGCCGACCTGCGCGCGGCAACCCCCTCGGCGGCTGCCGAGCTGGCCGTTCCTGTGGAGGCGGACCTTCGCGTGCAGATCGCCGACAGGCAAAGGCGCCTTGCACATGCGCTCTCGCGCCTCGTCTCCGAGAGAGGGCATATCCTCGGCAGGCTCTCTGCCCGGTTGGGCGATCCCGGGAGGCGCCTGCCGGACCTCATGCTCCGTGTGGACGAGCTGCGCGGGCGCCTGATCTTCTCCCTGAGGGTCGGAATGGAAAAGCGCGCCGAGTTCATAAGAGGGCTCATGGGAAATCTGAACCACCTGTCGCCGCTAGCGGTCCTCGCGAAGGGCTACGCGGTTGCGACCTCTTCGGACGGAAAAGCCGTGATGAGCGCAGGCGATCTGAGGGTCGGGCAACGGCTGTCTGTAAAATTTCATCGGGGGACGGCGAACGCTAAAGTGACGAAAATCATTGACGATTAAGGCTTTTTTGGACTATGGGTCGTATAATTTTTCGGGAGGGGCTGATGACCGAAAAGCGTACGTTCGAGAAATCGATGGCGGAGCTGGAGGGGGTCGTGAAGCAGCTCGAAGGGGGCAACCTCCCGCTCGAGGATTCGATGAAGGCTTTCGAGAGGGGGGTGGGTCTGGCGCGCGAGTGCGAGGCGCTGCTCGGCGAGGCCAAGGGGAAGATCGAGAAGCTTGTACGCGATGCCGGCGGGTCGCTCAAGGCGGAGGCCTTCGAGCCCGCCGAACGCGATCAGTGATAAGGGAACAGGGAACAGGGAACAGGGAAGGGAAGGAGATTGTGGTTTTTTTCTGATCGCTGATCACGGTCACCGGCGGCAGTCAAAGAGGAGCGACATGGACCTGAAGTCATATCTGAACGAGCGCAGGAGTTGGGTGGAGGCGGCGCTGTCGCGTTCGCTGAACGATTCCTCCATCCCGGAGACGCTTGCGAAGTCGATGCTCTACAGCCTGGAGGCCGGGGGAAAGAGGCTGCGCCCGATCCTGGTGATAGCCGGTGCGGAGGCGGTGGGCGGATCCGCCGACCGGGTGATGCACGCTGCGGTGGCGCTGGAGATGATCCACACCTTCTCGCTTATCCACGACGATCTTCCGGCGATGGACGACGATTCGCTCAGGCGCGGCAAGCCCACGAACCACAAGGTGTTCGGAGAGGCGAGCGCGATATTGGCCGGCGACGGCCTTTTGGCCGAGGCGTTCTACGTGCTCTCCAATTCGAGCGGCGTGAACGACCCTTACGCTTTGCTCTCGGTTGTGCGCGAGGTCGCATCGGCGACCGGTGGGCGCGGAATGACCGGCGGTCAGATGATAGACATCGAGTCGACCGGAAAGGAGATAGACGAGGCGCATCTCACCAGGCTCCATCTCTACAAGACCGGAGCGCTCATACGAGCATCCGCCACGGTGGGAGCGAGGCTCTGCGGCGCCACCGAGGATCAGATGGCCTCGCTCACACGCTACGGTGAGTGCATAGGGCTCGCGTTCCAGATATCAGACGACATACTGGATATAGAGGGAGACGAGGCGACGCTCGGCAAGGACATAGGAAGCGACACCGCAAAGGGCAAATCCACATTCCCGGCGGTAATCGGTTTGGATTCGTCGCGCGGGCAGGCCGCCGCGCTTACCGACCAGGCAATCGCCGCTCTGGCCTCCTTCGACGTGAGGGCGGAACCGCTCAGGCTTATCGCGAAATACATCGTT
>DAONII010000010.1:0-14760 GCA_035405085.1 bacterium
GGAGCGCGTGATAGAGCCGACCGCCAAGTATTCGCTCGCGATCGGCGGCGTGGCGCCGGGGCGGGACGAGCTGGTTATATACGACCTGGGAGGAGAGATACGCTCCTTCTCCGGCAGCACCCTCGAATGCGAACCCGACGACGAGATCCTCATCCTTAGGGAGAGGCCGGGCTTCAGCACGCTGGCGGAGGGAAGCGGGGCACAGATGATCGCCACCGACCCAGGGGTGACGGCGATACGGTGCAAGGTCGACGGCGAAACCATCGACGACGTCTACGAGGTCACCATCCCCCCGCAGAACCTGATACAGATAATCGTCGCCGAGGCCGGGCGACAGATAGAGGACGAGGCGATTATCGACGAGGAAGCGGGCTCGAACACCGTCGCGCTGACGAGCAGAAGCCCTACAGCCGAAGCCATTGGCTCCGTCATCAAGAACAGGATAAACTTCATCAACATCGACGGCGACCCTTCGCTGTTCATGGCCGACGAGACCGCCTTCGAAGAATCCCCGCCAGCTTCATACTACGACGCGGTGATACTCGCACCCGAGCAGTTTTCTCCGACCGACAGCGAGGACCCCTCGTACAGGATATTCGATTTGGCGCAGGACAGAAACTTTCTCACCGGAGCCTGGGTCATCGCTTACGACCAGGCGGTGCTAACCGCGGCCGGAATATTCAACGGCGACGTGCAGGACAACACCGGAAGCGCGTTCGCGTTCAGATCGCCCAACCCAGAGGAGTGGGCTTTCATATTCGACGCATGGGCGTCGCTCAGCTACACAATACCCGAGGGCTCGGGATACACGGACCTGAGCTTCCCCGCAATGGGGATGATCCAGATACTCATCCACCCGGATGTATGGAAGTACGAGGACGAGGGGGACCGGCCTTCGTTCGTATTCGTCCGCGGCCGCACGGCCGAGGATTTTGCCGTATCCAAAATCCCTTAAACCTCTCGCTCATAAATGCAACGGGTTCACCTTCTGTCGGCTACCTCGTCGGAGGGAACGACAGGAGGAAGGCCAAGATCATCCGCCACGCTCTCGATAACGTCCGGCATGATTGGAGTGGGACAACGGCGAACGTATCCCTCGAAGAGGGCGTTGTCCGCGATGACGTTGACCAGGCGCGGGTTGCCACCTGAAAGTTCGTATATTCTTCCGAGCGCCTCCGGCGAAAAGATCTGCCTGCCTGAGCCGGCGTGCAGAAGGCGAAAGCGCACGTAGTCTACGACCACGTCCCTCGGCAGGTTCTTTAGCTCATAGCGCACCGCAACGCGCTGTTTGAGCGCCGGATCGCCCCGGAGGCATTCGTCGAGCTCAGGCATGCCGAACATCACAAAGGATATGAGCTTGGAAGAAGCGAGCTCCAGGTTCAAAAGGCCCCTTATCTCCTCGAGGACCTTCCTGTCCCGGAGCATGTGCGCCTCGTCTATTATTATCACCGAACGGCGCCCCGCATCCGCTATCTCGTTGAGCTTCTCATAGAGACGACCTATCACCTCGACCTTTGTGCCTGTGCTTCCGTCGACGCCGTACTGCGAAGCTATCCTGCGCACGAGCCACTCGCTCGTCACGTCGGCGTGAAGAACCACGAGCATCGAACACTCGTAGTCGCTCTCCGGAAGAGCCTCCAGGAGACGCCTCGCAAGAAGGGTCTTGCCGGTGCCTATCTGACCCACCAGCACCGCCAGCCCCTTCATGGACTCCACAGCGCGCCTCAGGCGCATGAAGGCCTGGTCGTGCTGCTCGTTGTGGTAGTAAAAATTCGTGAGCGGCACGATCGAGAACGGCTCGTCCTTCAACTCATAGTATGCAAGATGGTCCATTGCAGTCCGCTTTTCGTTTCAGACTAGACGAAGGACACCTTCTTCTTCTTTTCTCCGGGCTTGGCAACGCCTTTCTCCGCCTGTGGCGGACGGGCCTCCGGGCTCGCCGTTTTCTCATCGGACGAAACGGGGACGCGCTTCTCCCCGGCCGGCTTCGAACCTTCGGAAATTTCCCCGGCGAGCGCAGCATCTATCCTGGAGAGACGATCGGAAATGTCGGGTTCGGCCAAGCCTCCATCGACGCAGGCGTTGTAGACATCGCGGGCCTTCGCGAACTCCGCTGCGGCCTCGTCGGAAAGTCCCATCCTCTGATAAACCATCCCCAGGTCGTAGGCTGCATCCCCCTTCTTCCTGTCGGGCATCGCGGAGCGATCCGTCTGGGCGGCAAACGAAGAAGGCGCGGTCGACCGCTCCACGGGCGCCGAATCCTGGGGAAGGGTTCGGGATGCAACCTGATCCCTCTGTTTTTGCGGCGCACCCCCCCCTGCCGAGGGCTGGACGGCTTTACTCTTTGCCTGGGTTCCTTTTCCGCCTTCCCCGCGCTCGTCCTTCTCCTCTTCCTCCTGCCCCGCCGCCTCCTTCGCAGCCTCCTCCTCCTGGCGGCGGATCTCCTCCTGTTCCAGCTCCTCGCGCTTCTGCTTCGCGCGCAGGGCCACCTCCGCCAGCGCCCCCTCCTTGAGCTCCTCGACGCGACGGGCGAGGCGATCCTCCTCGTCGGGCAGAAGGACCAGAATCTCCATGTAGGCATCCAAAGCGGCGTCGATCCTGCCCGCCTCCGCCTCGAGCTCGGCGAGCAACATGTATTTCCCTCTGGCGGTCTCGTTCTGGTTCTGCGAAGCGTATATCCGCGCCATCAGTGAAATGAGCTCGGGATCCCTCTCGACGAAATCCTTTCCCGCCTCCAGGCACTTGAGCGCCTTCTTGTGATCGCCCAGATCCTCGTAGATGCGTATCAGTTTTCGCATCATGTCGTGCTTGTCGGGGCGGTGCGCGAGTATCTTCTCGAAAAGGTCGGCCAGTTTCGACTTATCCCCGTCCGATTCCTCGATCTGTCGGGCATATTCCTCGTACTGGTCTATCGCTTCATCCATCCGCCCCTCTCGCTGAAAGGTCTCGGCGAGCTTAATACGGCATGCGCCGTCCTTTGGGGCGAGCTTTACGATCCTGCTGCGGATCTCGATTACACGATCCGCCTGGCCCCTGAGATCGAGGGACGAGGCGAGGATGTCGTACTGGCGTATTGCATCGCCGATGAGGCCCATCTTCTCGTAAAGGAGCGCAAGCTGTTCGTTCGTATCGCTGAGAGACGGGTTGAGCCTCAGGATGTTCTTATGAACGGTGACCGCCTTGAGGTAAAAGCCCTCCGCTGCATAGGAGTCGGCCACCTCCCGGTATATGCGTATGGCCTCGTTTATCTGCTTACGCTTTGTGTACAGTTCCGCAATGCGAAGCTTGACCCGCATGTCGGAGGGGTCGGCGAGAAGGATCTTCTCGTACTCGTGGATGGCCTTATCGTATCTACCCTCGTCGATGAAGGCCCGCGCGACCTCCATTATCTTTTCTTTGTTGAGGATAGTCATCTGAGCCGGGCACCGGGCATCCCGGGCTGGCAGCCCGGGTCTTAAAGGGGCTATACCTCCGGAAGGGCTGCAAGACCCCGCCTGGCAGCCTCGTTTTCAGGATCTGAAGTGAGGATCGACTCGTAGATTCCGCGCGCCTTGGATAAGTGCCCCTGGGACGCGTATATGTTCGCCATGGTAACCGTCTTCCACGGAGGCCCCGCATCTTTCTCCGGATCCTTTGCGACCCCTTCGGTGAGCGGCACAAACGCGCGCGACCTGCCGGCGACCCCGGAGAGAGTTTCACCCTCCCTCTGGGATGCAACCTCGTCCATAAGCTCGCGCGCAGTTGCGTTATTAGGAACTACGGACAAAACCTCCCGCAGCTCGTCCTCCGCCTCCTCCCAGTTTCCCCTCGCGAGGTGTATCTTCGCCATCACGATACGGCCGCTGACGAGATTCGGGTGACGCCTCACCCCGGCCCTGCAGACCTTGAATGCCTCGTCTATGAGGTCGTATTTCAGAAAGAATTCGGCTATCGGGGCAAAGACTATGGAAGAAGGATCATCCTGCCACTGTTTGTAGTAGCGAAGGAATATCGAGTTGTTGATGAGTTCCGGGTGCATTGCTACCGAATCGAATACACCAAAAGCACCCCGATTAGCAAGCAATTCAGAGATGCGAACAAACCAAAACCCGCGCCCGCACCATGTGAGGTCGCAGCCAATCGAATTCTTCAGATCCAGGTTGGATTATTCCGGAAAGACCCGCTCCTTGTCCGTCAGTTTCATGCCGAGTGCGAGGAGCATCTTGCGCATGGTATCCATGCGGCAGGGCATGCCGTTTTCGACCCGGTCGATCGTCAATGCGGAGAGGCCTGCCTTTCGAGCGAGCTCCGCCTTGCTCATCAAAAGTTCCTCGCGAAACCTGCGGACGTTGTTGGGAACTATCTTTTTTTCTTTCGCCATGAATTGCACCGCCTGTGGATAACTACCGATTGAATGGTCAAATGATCGAGCGTGGATAATTATACCCCGAAAACCCCATAATTCGTCAAGTATTTTACAATTTTTTTAAATTATACATTAAAATAATACTAATTAATATTAATTATACATAACAAATGGCACTTTTCAGGCCATTTCAGTCAAAAAAAGCCGATTCACCCTTTCCGAAAGACTAACCGATCAGGCCCAGGTACCAGAGGATCAGCCGGGGACCGAAGAAGAGGTAGATGATCCCCGCAGCCGCCAGAAAGGGGCCGAAGGGGATTGCATATTTCATATCCTTGCGCAAGACGAGAATCATAACAAGGCCGACTAGAGAACCAAGAACCGAAGATACCAGCAGGATAAAGATCGAGGCGCGCCAGCCAAAGAAGGCGCCGAGCATCGCGATGAGCTTTATGTCGCCGCCTCCCAGCCCCTCCTGCTTCTTGAGCTTCTCATAGGCTGTGGCCACCAGAAAAAGGGTAAGCCCGCCCACAACGGCGCCCAGAACCGAATCGATCGCTGCAGAAAGGCGGGCTCCGTCGACGGAGAGCAGCACCGCAGCACCTACCCCGACGAATATGCCCGGTATCGAAATCGAATCCGGGATAATCCTGTGCTTGAGGTCTATGAAGGACACTATCACGAGCGGCACTATCAGCAGGCAGAGATAAACGAAGAACTCAAGCGGCTGACCGAAGCGCCACCATACGGCAACTGCCAGGGTTGCGCACAGGAGCTCGATCAATGGATACTGCCAGGATATATGGCCGCGGCAGCTCCGGCAACGGCCGTGCAATACGATGAAGCTCAGTATAGGGATGTTCTCCCACCACGAGAGTCTGTGCCCGCACAATGGGCATGCCGAACGCGGTCGCACCACCGACCTTCCGGCCGGCATCCTTAAGATGCAGACGTTGGCAAAGCTTCCGAGCAGCGATCCGAATATGCCGGCAAATATGTAGACGGCCCATGGCGGGATATCAGCGATTGTCATGGGCTCATCGTAGCATATTGCAGCCACCGTGCCAAATCCTTGCCACCCCCGGCGCCCTGTGTTAGACGCGAAAGGAGAAGAGGGAAGGATATCCAGCACCCATGAGGTGAGCGATGCCAAAGCCCCCCCGCCCGGATGCGGAGTATTTCGGCAAAATCGACCTGGGCAAGCTGAAGAGCATAGCCGAAAAAAAGCGCGAGAAACTCGCGCGCGACGAGCGCGAAAGGCTCAAGAAGCTGCACTGGCGGCGCTGCGCCGAATGCGGGATGGAGATGGAGTCAATACCCTTCAAGGGCGTGATGATACACAAGTGTTTCTCCTGCAACGGCGTCTTCCTCGAATCCGGAACGTTCGAGAAACTCTGCGGCGAGGAGTTACACCTCATAGAGTCGCTCATAGACCTGTTCAAATTCTGAACTTCATTCCATTAGTCCATAAGACAACATTTTTTAACTCATGGACTCATGGACTGCAGTCAGAGGTGTTATGGATACGATAAAGACGATAGAGTGGAAGGACGACAAGGTCATAATCCTCGACCAGCGCAGGCTTCCGATGGAGGAGGTCTACAACACCTACGAGGACTATTTCGGCATTGCCGGCGCGATAAAGGGCATGGTCATACGCGGCGCACCCGCCATCGGCGTGGCCGCTGCGATGGGCGTGGCGCTTGGCGCCATGGGGATAGGCGTTACGAGCTTCGACGACTTCTACGGTAAGCTGCTCACCATAATAGACAGGCTGGGCGAGACTCGCCCGACGGCAGTCAACCTCTTTTGGGCGCTCGACCGAATGAAGGCCTGCGCACTATCGCACAAGGACCGCCCGATAGAGGAGATACGCGAGGCACTCAAGAACGAAGCGCTGAAGATCTATGCCGAGGATATCGAGGCGAACCGGATGATCGGCAGAAACGGAGCGGGGCTGCTGCGAGACGGCATGAACGTCCTCACCCACTGCAACGCCGGCGCCTTGGCGACGGCAGGCTATGGAACCGCGCTGGGAGTCATCTATGCGGCCACGGACGCAGGCAAGCGCATCCACGTCTTCGCCGACGAGACCCGCCCGCGACTTCAGGGTGCTAAGCTCACCGCCTGGGAACTCCAGAAACACGGGATAGAAGTGATGGTCATAGCCGACACGATGGCCGGGAGCCTGATGCGGCGGGGCAAGATCGACGCTTGCATCGTCGGCGCCGACCGCATAGCGGCAAACGGCGACGTGGCGAACAAGATAGGCACCTACCAGGTGGCGGTGCTGGCAGAGCGGCACGGCATCCCCTTCTACGTGGCTGCCCCGCTCTCGACGATCGACCCCAACATTCCGACCGGAGACGACATCCCAATAGAGGAACGAGATCCGCAGGAGGTTACGCACATAGGCTCCGTGCAGATCATGCCCGACTTCGTCGAGGTTACGAACCCATCCTTCGACGTCACCCCCGCCGAGCTCGTAACCGCAATCATAACCGAGCGCGGAGTCGTTAAACCCCCCTATCCCGAATCTGTCTCCAAGCTCTTCAAAAGCTGAGACGCCCGTGATGCACACGGGATGGAACTCGGCCTGCACCAAAGGAAAGGGCCGGTCCCTCATGACCGGCCCTCAAGGAAAAGGAGAAGAGCTACCACGGCTCTTCAAAGAGTTCAGTTCATGGACTCCCTGAGAAGCACCTCCCTCAGGATATTTCTGGGCTTCACCCCGGTGACCACCTTGACCGGCTCCTCACGGCAAGATGTGGTTATTATCTGGGAGAGTATTTCGTCCTGACGGCCGCGGTGGGGGATGTAGATGCCGCCGCAGGAGAGCACAGCCGGGCTCGCGCTTTCGCCCTCCTGCTCCATGAGGCCGCTCAAAATCAACCCACAGGATTTTTCTTTCGACTCCGCCATGACTCAACCTCCACCCCTTTTATAAGCAAGAGGCGTGCCAAGGCGGCGGGATTTAAAATTACAGTCTAAATCTTTGATTTGACAGGTAAGAGCTCAATACCGGTAGGTGGTCATTTCTCTCTTTGAGCCGTTTTCTACCCGCATGCGTCAAAACTCCGTCATTTGGAGATCGCCTTCTTCAACCGGCGATGTCGATGCGCACCGATCCCGAAACGGTGGGCCTCGTCGCGAATGCGCATCAGGAGCAGAAGCTCCCTGGATCCACGCTTGAAAGGCAGAGGATTTTTGCGATCGGGGATGAATACTGTATCGGCCCTCCCCTTCTTCTCCCCCTTGGCTATCGCAGCCATGGGAATGCGTATTCCGGCCTCCTTCAGCGCCCGGCGCGCGACCGAGAGCTGACCCAGCCCCCCGTCGACTAGGAGAAGATCCGGAAGGGGTCGGTCGAGTTTCGCTTCAGCGCGGGCGCCCCTGCCGCCCTCCGGCGCGTAGCGCCTGAGAAGCACCTCACGCATCATGCCATAGTCGTTTGGAGTATCTAGGGTCCTAATGTTGTAGATCCGGTAGCGGGATTTATCGGGCTCGCCACCCGAAAAGACGACGACCGAGCCCACCGCCTCGCGGCCCGAGAGATTCGATATGTCTATGCAATCTATCGTGTCCGGCGCTTTGCCCAGCTTCAGACGGCGGCCGATGAGTTCAAGGGTATCGGAGAGGACCGGCGATCGCTTTTTTTCTATTATCGACTCGCGCGCATTTGCACGGGCAAGGAGGACGAACCTCTTCATCTCCCCGCGCGAGGGCACCACGAGCCTGACCTTTGCACCCCTCCTGTCCGACAGCACGGCAGCGAGCGCCTCGACGGATTCGGGCTTTTTTTGGACATAGATGACCGGGGGTATGCGCCCCGCGTCGGCGTAGTTGGCCGTGATGAACTCCGCCGCGACGGCGGCCTCGTCGCCGGCAACGTCGGATAACATATGAACGCGTTTTCCGATGAGCGTGCCGCCGCGCACCGAGAGGAGACAGACCGCCGAGAGCCGGCCAACCGAGGAAAACCCCACCGCATCGTGGTCGCCGCCACCATGGCACACCGCCTTCTGTTTCTCGACCATCCCCTTTAGCATAGCCAGGGCATCGCGCAGGCGCGCGGCCTCCTCGTAGTCGACGGCATCGGAGGCCTCTCGCATCCTCCTCGAAAGCAGGTCCAAAAGCTCGCGGCTTTTACCCTTGAGAAACATCTTCGCCTGAGAGACCTGTTCGCCGTATTTCTTTGAGGAGACCTTTCCGACGCACGGCGCGGTGCAGCGGCCTATATCGAATTTGAGGCAGGGGCGAACGCGGTTCGCGAACTCGGAGTCTGTGCAGGAGCGTATACGGAAGTGAAGGGTTATCGCCTCCAGAGCCTCGCGAGCGGCGAACCCCGAGTCGTAAGGGCCGAAATAGAGCGCGCCATCCTTACTTATCCTCCTGGTGAGCGAGATCCCAGGGGATGGATGCTCGGCTCCGATGCGTATCGAAACGTAGCTCTTATCGTCGCGAAGGCTCACGTTGTAGCGCGGCCGATGCTCCTTGATGAGCGTGTTCTCGAGCAGGAGCGCTTCCTTCTCGGTATCCGTCACTATGAAGTCTATGTCGGCGGTCTTCTTCAGGAGAAAGCTTATCTGAGGGCGGTCGTCGCGGCCCGAGGCGAAGTAGCTCTTCACGCGGTCGCGCAGGCGTTTGGCCTTGCCGACATAAAGAACATTCCCCTTCGAGTCGCGGAAGAGATAGACCCCCGGCTTTCTGGGAAATGAGGAAACCCTTTCGGCGAGTTGCATGAAGGAAAGCTAACACAGAAGGGGCATCGTGTCATCCCGGGGAGGGTCGGCGGGTTCGCGCGCATTCTCCTTTGGCGCCAAACTCATCGACTGGCACAAAAAAACCCGCGGCCGCTGATCAGCGGCCGCGGATTCCCCATCTCCTTAAACTCTTTCTAGAACTTCGCCTGGGCGCGAAGCGTTATGTTATGAACTTTGGCAGCCCCCGCGACGTTCGGCGTCGCGTCGAAGTCGGCCAAGAGCGTGTAGGCCAGCTGCAGCTTAAGGTTGTTGTCGAATATGTAGTAGTTCAGGCCGCCGCCGAAACCATAGGAGTTGTTGTCCGGGCCCTGGCGGAAGATCTGCGCGGCCTGGACCGCGACCTCAAGCTTCTTCGGTATCGCGTAATAGCCGAGCGCGGCGTAGTAGCCGATGTCGGTCAGGCTGTCCCGGTAATACAGGAGGCTCGCTGGGGCCGTGCTGCCCATCTTCGTCCTCCTGTAGTAACCCTCGGTAGTGAACGCGAGGCCGGCCCAGCGAAGACCTACTCCGAGCGACGAAGTCCACATGTAGTTCACGAGAACCGGAACCGTCGGTGTCGGAGGACCGCCCGGAACAGGAACGTCTAGCCAGCGCTTGGCCTGATAGTCGGTGCCTACGCTTATCGTGAGGTTGGGGGTCTCGGAGCAGGCGAAGTCGGTCATGCTGCCGCCGACTATATCTCCCAGGACGTTGAAGCCTGTCCTCATGCCGAACGAGAAGCGCTTGTTGTTGTTGAAATTATAGTCGCTCTCAGCCGCGTTCACGACAGACACCGAATAGAACCATTTCCAGTAGGAGCCGGCGAAGTTGAGGCCGAGGCCTGCCGGTGCGCCGAACGCCGAGCGCTCGATAGTGGAGCCGTCGGGCGTGACCAGCCCACCGTCGTCCTGCGAGTTCGTGATGGGCGACTCGGGGAGCAGAAACCACGACGAGCTAGTCTCGCCCATGATATCGAGCGGCAAACCGACCATGCCCACCGTGACGATGAATTCCGGGATCACCGCAACTGAAGCGGTCGCGCCGTCGACCTGAACGTTTGCGAAGGTGTTGTTGCCCGCGGTGCTCATCGCGTGTTTGAGTACGAAGCCGACATCGACGATGTCATGGAAGAAGGCCCTGAAGCCAACGTAGGCACGCCGGACCTGGAAGCTCATATAGGAACTCTTGTCGCCTACGCTGCCGCCCACTGCGGGATTCGTCCTGGAAGGGTCCTTCTCCCAGAAGAGGTTCGTGTGAAGGGTGCCGCCTATATTGAGCCGGAAAGTCTCGTCGTCATTCTTGATGAAGAAGCCTCCGTCGTATCCTGCCGTCTGGGCGAGGGCGGCCTGTGGAGCGAAGGCCAAGAGCGTCAGGCCCGCCACAACGAGGATCAGCTTCTTCATCGGAGACTCCTTTCGAGGTTTTGACCAAAGGGGCTTTAGGGCAGCCCGGAAATTGAGGGGATTTTAAAGAAATCTTCCTTCCCTATCAAGGAATTATTCAGCCCAAAGGGCCTTTTTAAGCCCTTCGAATCGTTCACGAATTGAACAGTTCCTTCTTCTCGAGCGCAGCTGCCCGATCCCTCAGCTCTGCCGCCCTCTCGAAATCGAGCTTCTTCGCGGCGGAGAGCATCTCTCTGCGCAGCTTCGCGACGGCCCTCTCGATCTCCTTCGGCGAGGAGAACTCTTCGTCTATCGGAGGCAGCGGCACGTAGTCGCGCTCGTATATCGAGTGCATTATGTCGCTTATAGCCTTCTTTATTGTCGTCGGGGTTATACCGTGTTTCCTGTTGTATGCCTTCTGCAGCTTTCGGCGGCGGAGCGTCTCGTCTATCGCGCGCCTCATGGAATCGGTCATCGAATCCGCGTAGAGGATGACGCGGCCGTTCACGTTTCTCGCCGCTCGGCCGAAGGTCTGCACCAGGGAGCGGGTCGAGCGCAAGAAACCCTCGCGGTCGGCGTCGAATATCGCCACGAGCGATACCTCGGGGAGGTCGAGCCCCTCGCGCAGCAGGTTTATGCCCACGAGCACGTCGAACTCACCGAGGCGCAGTGAGCGAAGTATCTCGCCGCGCTCCAGCGACTCTATGTCGGAATGCAGATAACGCACGCGTACGCCCTTCTCTCTGTAGAACTGGGCCAGCTGTTCGGCCATGCGCTTCGTGAGAGTGGTTACGAGCACCCTCTCTCCTGCGTCCACGCACTTGCCTATCTCGACGAGCAGGTCGTCGACCTGACCCTCGGTCGGGCGGACCTCCGGGGCGGGATCGATGAGGCCCGTGGGCCGCACTATCTGTTCCACAACATCGCCGCCTGCAGCTTTGAGCTCGTAATCCGCGGGCGTCGCGGAAACGTAGACGACCTGGTTTACGAGCTTTTCGAACTCCTCAAAATTGAGCGGCCTGTTGTCGAGTGCGGACGGCAGGCGGAATCCGTATTCCACGAGCGTGCTCTTGCGCGATCTGTCGCCGGAATACATGCCCCCTATCTGCGGGACCGTGATGTGGCTCTCGTCGATCACGAGGAGAAAGTCAGGGGGAAAATACTCGATGAGGGTCGGCGGAGGCTCGCCGGGCTTCCTGCCCGTGAGGTAGCGCGAGTAGTTCTCTATTCCCTTGCAGAAGCCCATCTCATCCATCATCTCCAGATCGAAATTCGTGCGCTGTTCTATCCTTGCAAGCTCCAGCGGCTTGTTCGATTCGTGAAACTCGCGCATCCTCTTCGAGAGTTCCTCGCGGATGCCCTCCACCGCCTCCTTCATCTTCTCCTCGGGGGTCACGTAGTGGGAACCGGGGAAAACAGCGACCTCCGTAAGTTCGCCGAGAGGCTTTCCGGTGAGCGAGTCGATCTCAACTATCCGGACCAGCTCATCTCCTGAAAACTCCAGACGGACCGCCTTGGCCTCCTCGTAGGCCGGTATGATTTCGACGACCCCACCGCGCACGCGAAAAGTACCTCGGTGGAAGTCGATGTCGTTTCTCTCGTACCGAATCTCAACGAGCCTTCTCAGAAGATCCTGGCGCTCGAGAGTCTCGCCCCTGCGGGTCCTGATCAGCATGCCATGGTACGCCTCAGGAGAGCCAAGCCCGTATATGCATGAAACGCTTGCCACTATTATGACATCGCGGCGCGTGAGCAGCGCGTGCGTTGCCGAGTGACGCAGCCTGTCTATCGTCTCGTTTATAGCGGAGTCCTTCTCTATGAAGAGGTCTTGCGCAGGGAGGTAAGCTTCGGGCTGGTAATAATCGTAGTACGATACGAAGTACTCGACCGCGTTCTCCGGAAAGAGCTCGCGGAATTCCGAGTAGAGCTGCGCGGCCAGCGTCTTGTTCGGCGCTATGACGAGCGTAGGCCTGCCCACGTTTGCTATCAGGTGAGCGATGCTGAATGTCTTTCCGCTGCCGGTGACGCCTAGGAGCACCTGGTGCTTCTTGCCGCCGAGCACCCCCTCGGTGAGCGAAGCTATCGCCTGCGGCTGGTCGCCGGTCGGATCAAAAGTGCTTACCAGCTTGAATCTGTCCACGTCCGGAATCTACAACCGCAAGGCCTTCGCTTGCAACGCCAAAGGCGCCCGCGCGCGGGTTTCTCCAAAAAAAGCGCCGGCCGCTTGGCCGGCGCCGGTCTTCGGCTGAAAAGCCGAGCATGTTTCAGATGTATTCGACCGTTGCAGGCGGCTTCGGCGTGAGGTCGTAGAGGCAGCGGTTGACGCCGGGGATGTCGGTTATCGCCGAACAGATCCGCTCGAGTTTCTCCCAGGGAAGCCTGGTGGCCGTCGCCGTCCTCGCGTCCCTGCTCTCGATGCAGCGCACCGCGATCATGTTGCCGAATTCGCGCTTTCCGTCTCTGATCCCGGTCGCCCTGTCGGAGAGGAGCACGGCCAGATACTGGAATGCCTTCGTGTCGGAAAGCTCCCCCTCCACTATGGCGGTAGCGCGCCTGACTATCGCGAGCTTCTCCTCGGTCACCTCGCCCACTATCCTGGTCGCCAGCGCCGGCCCCGGAAACGGGATGCGGTTCCACACCCTCTCGGGCAGGCCGAGGAGTTTGCCTACCTCGCGAACGCCGTCCTTTCGGAGGGTTGCAAGCGGCTCCACCACTTTGTATCCGTACTCTTTTTCAGGATCGATGCCCAGCTGCGAGAGGATGTTGTGCTGGCGCTTGATGCCTGCCACCGTCTCCTCGATGTCGGTGAGTATAGTGCCATGCAGCAGGATCTGCGCGCCGGTCTCGCGGACGAGCTTGCCGAACACCCCCTTGTAGAAGGTTTCGGTTATCGCGCAGCGCTTCTCCTCCGGGTCGGTGAGCCCGCGGAGGGCACCCAGGAAGTCGCGGCGAGCGTCGAACAGGGTAACCGGGACGTCGATGTCGGCAAAGGTCTTCACCACCCCCTCGGGCTCGCCCTCGCGCATGAGCGCCGTGTCGATGAAGTACGTCCTGCAGCGGTCCCCAAGCGCGCGATGCGCAAGCACCGTAAGAACCGACGAGTCGACTCCGCCGGAGAGCGCGTTGATGGCCAATCCGCTGCCGACAGCCTGCTTTATTCTTTCCACCTGTTCATCTATGAATCCCCTGTAATCCATTTCGCCTCCGATCGTTTTTGAAGAGACCAGTTGGCCGCGGCAGCCCTCCGAAGCCAACTCGTCACCTATTTGATGCGCCACTGCGTGGTTCCGTCCGGCTTGTCCTTGAATTCGACTCCAAGTCGGGTCAACTCGTCTCGAATCTCGTCCGCCCTCTTGAAGTCCTTGGCCGCACGCGCGGCCTTCCGCTCGGCTATCAACGCCTCGACAGCGGCGGAATCCACGCCCCGCGAAGCCGACGCTCGGGTTTGGGTTCTCTCCCGGTATGCCCTGGCCTCTGAGCCGAAAACGCCGAGCACACCGCCAAGCACGTCCTGCACGTGATGAAAACGAAGCGCGACCCACCCGGCAAAGTGGGTAGGGCAACCGCCGATCGAGTCGAGGAAGCGGTTGATGCCCCTCACCAGATCGAAGACGAGGCCGGTGGCCTTGGCCGTATTGAAGTCGTCGTCCATGGCAGAATCGAAGCGCTCGTCGAACATCTCGAGCGCTTCCTTAACCTGTGCCGCGGCATCGCCTTCGTCCGGGACCTCCGATGCGGCCTTGCCGGGGTGGATGTTGGAAAGCCTCTCCGCAGTTTCGTAGAATCTGTCGAGCGCCGAGGCAGCCTCAACCATAGCCTTCTCCGTGTAGTCAATGGGCGAGCGGTAGTGGTTCGAAAGCAGGAAAAGTCGCACCGACTCCGCGTCGTGGTTCTTCAGGACCTCGCGTATCGCGGTGATGTTCCCTAGCGACTTGCTCATCTTCTCCGCGTTTATATTTATGAAGCCGTTGTGCAGCCAGTAGCGAACGAACTGGCAGCCGCACGCTCCTTCCGCCTGCGCGATCTCGTTCTCATGATGCGGGAAGATGAGGTCGCGGCCGCCGCCATGGATGTCGAACGGCTGACCGAGATACTTCGTGCTCATAGCGGAGCACTCTATGTGCCATCCCGGGCGCCCCTCACCCCAGGGGGATGGCCATTTCGGCTCGCCGGGTTTTGCCTTCTTCCATAGCGCGAAGTCGAGCGGGTCCTTTTTAGTGTCGTCCACCTCCACGCGCGCGCCGGATTCCAGCTCCTCGATCCTCTTGCCGGAGAGCTTTCCGTAGCCTTC
>DAONII010000011.1:0-14089 GCA_035405085.1 bacterium
AAAACAAAATAGCAGTTGAAATATATCGGCTCGCGCATAAAAACCGCGCACCATGCCCGCAAGCCTCGCAGAGATCGTAAATTTGATCGAATCCTCCGAAGGATCCGTTTCCGTCTCGGGCCTCTGCGGAAGCTCCGGCTCACTTCTCCTGTCCAGGCTCGCCTCCGTCGACCAAAGCCGCGCGATCCTCGTTCTAACCCCTTCGCAGGAGAAGGCGCAGGAGATGATGGACGGCTGCGAGCTCTTCTTCGATCCAGAAGGGCTTTCGCGCCTGCAGCTCTTCCCCGAACCCTCGTCCCCTCCCTATTCCCGCCTCTCCCCGGATTCGGAATCCGCGGCGATGCGCATGCGCGCGCTGCACCGGCTCGCGGGGGGAGATCCGGCGATCACGATAGCCCCCGTATGCGCGGCCATGCGCAGAACTCCGCCCGCCAAATTCATCGCGGACGGCTCGCGCACGATAAGGCTGAAGGAGGAGGTGGATCCCTCGGAGCTCACCGAATACCTCTCCTGCTACGGCTACGAGGATGTGGGGCTTGTCGAGGACGAGGGCGCGTTCGCCAGGCGGGGAGGAATAATAGACCTGTGGCCGCCAACCCTCCACGGGCCTGTCAGGATCGAGCTCGACGGAGACCTCGTCTCATCGATGCGCCTGTTCGACCCGGCTTCGCAGCGCTCTAGGGAAGAGCTCAGGGAGTTAAGGATCATACCCGTTCGGGAGATACCGTTCGACGAGGGATCGCGAAGGATGGCGGCGGCCAACATCCGCAGGCGGGCCGAGGAGATGAACCTCCCCGCCCGCGAACGGCGCGCGACGACGGAGGCAATTCGCGAGGGAATCGCCTTCGCCGGGATCGATACGATGCTCTCTTTCTTTCACGAAAGCGCGGCCAGCATCTTCGACTTCCTGCCCGGCAACGCGCTCGTGATCGTGCACGACGCGTCGGACTCCGAATCGGCCGCATCCGAGCGATGGCGCGAGCTCTGCGAACTCAGGAGGGACACCTCCTCGCCTGAGCGCATCGTTGAACCCGCCGAGATAGCCCTTCCCCCGGAGGAGCTCGCAAAGCGCATATCGGATTTCAAAGGCGCTCGCCTCGACGCGCTGATAGTTGGCGAGGAGAGCTCACCCGGCTCGGCCCTGTGCGCAGGGGGGGAGACAAACGCCGACATCCGCCCCCTCGTGGCCGGCCACAAGGCGAGCGAGGACATGCTACTGCCTCTCGCCAGGAGGATAGGCGAATGGCGCGACTCCGGCACGCGCGTCGTTTTGACCTGCCACACCGAACAGCAGGCCGCCAGGCTCCGCGACCTTTTCAGGTGGCACGGAATCGAGCTCTCGACCCTGGATGCGCCTTTCGCATCCGTCTTCGAGATGAGCCGCTCCACCACATGGCTGAAGAGAGGGCGCCTCGCGGCCGGCTTTCGCCTCCCCGCCGACCGCCTCGCGGTGGTGACCGACGAGGAGATGTTCGGAGCGAAGGTCGCAAGGCGCAGGATCACATCTCGTCCGATCGACCCGTTCACTTCGTTCACGGAGATCGCGGAGGGAGACGCGGTAGTGCACGAACAGCACGGCATCGGCAGGTACGTCGGGCTCGTCCACCTTGAGATAGACGGCAAGCGCTCCGACTTCCTCCTGCTCGAGTACCTCGGCGGTGACAAGCTCTACCTGCCCGTATACCGCCTGAACCTCGTCGGCAGATACATCGGCTCCGGGGATTCCGCGCCGATGCTGGACAGGCTGGGGGGAACCCGCTGGTCGCAGGTGCAGAAAAAAGTCAACGCCTCCATAAGGCTTCTGGCCGGCGAGCTCATCGACATCTATGCCAGGAGGGAACTCTTCCCCGGCCACCCATTCCCGGAAGGCGGAGCTCCTTACGAGGAGTTCTGCGCCGCCTTTCCCTACGACGAAACCCCCGACCAGGAGCGCGCGATCGACGACGTGATGCGCGACATGTCCGTCGAAAGGCCGATGGATCGCCTCATCTGCGGGGACGTGGGGTACGGCAAGACCGAGGTGGCGATGCGCGCCGCGTTCCGCGCAGCGATGTCCGGGAAGCAGGTCGCGGTTTTGGTCCCGACAACGGTGCTCGCTCTCCAGCATCACGAGACCTTCAAGCGCCGCTTCAACGAGACTGCGGCATCTGTCCGTATGCTTTCGCGGTTTCTTGTCACGAAGGAGCGAAAGGACGTCCTGGCAGGACTCACCGACGGAAAGGTGGACATCGTGATAGGCACGCACGCGCTCCTGCAGAAATCGGTGCGCTTCCGCGACCTGGGGCTTCTGATAGTCGACGAGGAACACCGCTTCGGGGTACGCCACAAGGAGCGCATCAAGAAGATGAAGTCATCGGTGGACGTGATAACCCTCACCGCCACACCAATCCCGCGCACGCTGAACTTCTCCCTCTCGGGTATACGCGACATAAGCATCATCAACACGCCTCCGGCCGACCGGCTCTCCGTCACGACACACGTCACGCCGTTCGACGAAGGCATAGTGCGCCAGGCGATCATGCGCGAGATCGCGCGAGGAGGCCAGGTCTTCTTCGTTCACAACCGCGTGGAGACGATAAGGTCCATGCACGAGAGGCTGAAAAAGCTCGTGCCGGAGGCCCGTACGGTCGTGGGCCACGGCCAGATGGCCGAGGGCGACCTCGAAAAGGTTATGATCGATTTCCTCGAGAGGCGGGCCGACGTGCTCCTGTGCACCACCATAATAGAATCCGGCCTAGACATACCGAACGCGAACACGATCATAATACACCGCGCCGACCGGATGGGGCTCGCGCAACTCTACCAGCTTCGGGGCCGCGTCGGCCGTTCGAACCTGAGGGCTTACGCCTACCTGCTCACGCCGGAGGACGGGGAGATGTCGGCGATAGCAAAGAAGAGGCTCACCGTGCTCAAGCGCTTCACCGAGCTGGGCAGCGGGTTCCAGATAGCCATGCACGACCTAGAGTTCCGGGGCGCCGGCAACATACTGGGGGCTGCGCAGTCGGGGCACATAGCCGCCATCGGCTACGAGCTCTACGCGAAGCTCCTCGACCGCGCGGTGCGGAAACTCCGCGGCAAGAGGGTCGAGGACGAGGTGGACCCCGAACTGTCCCTGAAGGTCGCCGCCTATCTGCCCGAGGAATACGTGCCGGACCAGGGCACGCGAATCGACCTCTACAGGAGGCTGGCCAACCGAGAGAGCCCGGAGGAGATAGAGGAGGTTGGCGCCGAGCTCTGCGACCGATTCGGGGAGCTGCCGAGGGAGGCGCGCGACCTCCTCAAGGTGATGGAGATAAAGATACTCGCGAGAAAACTGAGGATGCGCCAGATAACCTTCGACGGCACGACCTTCGGCTGCAGGCTCGACAACTCCACGCCGCTCGAGCCCGCGCACGTGCTTGCCATGGCGGAGAGGGAACTGGGCAGATACAGGCTGGTTCCGCCCGACCGCCTGCTCATAGCTGCCTGCGCGGGCGACGAGGAAGAGGCCGCGCTTTCGTCGCTCAGAAAGTCCTTGAGCGCGCTACTTGCCTATGTTAGCGAAGGCCCCGGAAACGAAGGACAAAAAACCGACGGTCCATCCAGGGCCTGACCGGGCCCGGCTTTTAATTCCCCCTTTCCGGGGCGAATCACCATGAGCCGCAAAACGGACCCGCCGAACACGGAGAAGACAGGACCAGATGAAAAGAAGAGCCGGCATCATAGTTGCAGTCTTGGCGTTTGTCGCCGCATCCTCCTGCTCCCGCATAAACGAGCCCGTCGTCGCCACGGTTGACGGCGAGGACATCACCGCCTCGGAGCTCAGGGAGACGATGAAAATGGAGATTGGGAAGTTCGACTCCGCGCTGCTCACGCAGGAACAGAATTTCGCCGTATTCAGGAGACAGGTGCTCGACAAGCTGGCCCAGGAGAAGATGCTCATCGCGGAGGCCAGGCGCGTCGGCGTCAGCATCTCAAAACAGGAGCGAAAAAAGCTCGACGCGCTGACCGCCAACTCAATCAGCTCGAGGGGCGGCAATATAGCCATCTCCGAACACGGGGTCGACCCCGAGGCATGGCGCAGGGCACAGGACAGGCGCCACGTGATCGGCAAGCTCATCGCACAGGAGGTGATCGACAAAGTACCAATCTCCGAGGAAAAGGTGCGCGCCCACTACGAAGCCAACATCCGGGACTTCGCGCAGCCGGCGCAGTTCAGGGCACGCCAGATAATCGTCGATTCCCGCGAACTCGCCGACAAGATCCTCGCCGAGATAAAGGACGGCGAGGACTTCGCCGACCTCGCAAAGAAACACTCGCTCTCCCCGGACTCCAAGAAGGGCGGAGACCTGGGCTTTTTCGACGCCAGGTCATACCCCTCCGTATTCGCGGAGGTGTGCGGACAGCTCAAAATAGGAGAGGTGAGCGAGGTAACGCCGACGGACTACGGCTACCAGATCTTCCAGCTGCTGGAGAAACGCCCCGCCCGCACCATAACCTTCGAAGAGGCGGCGGCGGGTATAAGGCGTCGCCTTCGCGAGGAGGCCAGCGCCGGCAGCTTCGAGAAATGGATCTCAGACGTTGAGAAGCGCCACAAGGTCGTCGTGAACGAGGAGGCCCTGAAAGGAGTGTCGCTTGAAAAGAGGAGCTGATGCATGTTTTTTGCCGACCCTGCTCAGGGGCGACCGCTCGGTGGAAACGAAGCCGGGACGGAGGAGGATAAGCGGCTGGGTGTTCGCGCTTGCGCTGTTCCTTGCCCTTTTGGCTTGGATAATGTCCCCGAGGCCGTCTCGCGCGGAGGCCAGATCTAACGAAGCCCGCACCGATGTGATCGACAGGATCGCGGCGGTCGTGAACAACGAGGTGATCACCGAGTACGACCTGACGAGCGCCGTCTCCTCGCTGTCGCGCGCCCCGGGCAAGGACGTCAAGACGCGGCAGGAGGTCCTGGACAACCTCATCGACGCCATGCTCTTCAACCAGATCATGTCGAAGGCGAAAGTCGAGGTCACAGACGACGACGTCGCTCGCGCCATAGCCAACGTCCTCCACCAGAACCGCATGACCCTCGACCAGCTGAGGGCGGAGCTCGCATCCAAGGGTATCTCATACGAGCAGTATAAAAAGGACATCGAGAACGAGATACGGCGGGTGAAGTTCACGAACCAGGTCATAGGGCCTCAGGTGAAGATAAGCGACCAGGACCTGCGCGACTACTACCAGAAGAACCAACAGAACTTCAGGGGGGGCTCCAGCGCGCACATCGCGCAGATCGTTATGCCGTTCGACGACATCGCCACCGAGACGGACGCGAAGGCCGCCGGCGGCCTGGCCATGGAGATCGTCAAGAAGGCGAGGAGGGGCGCCTCCTTCGATTCCCTCGTGAAAGGGTACTCGAAGGGCCCCTACCCGGTGCAGGGCGGCGACCTGGGCATGGTGGAGATAAAGGAGCTTCAGCCCGAGGTGGCAGAGATAGTCCGCAGCCTGAAGCCCGGCGAAGTGAGCAACCCTGCTATAATCGGAAACTCCCTCGTCGTCGTGAAGCTCGTGTCGCTCCCGGAGATCGCACCGGACGACTTCGAGAAGATGCGCGACCGGATATACGAGGCGCTCTACGAGCAGAAGATAGACGAAACCCTCCGCAGCTATCTTCAGAGGGAGCGGTCCAAGGCGTTCATCGAGATAAGGTGAGATGAAGAAAGCCATCGGCATAACCATGGGCGACCCGAAGGGGATAGGCCCGGAGATAGTAGCCAAGGCTTGGCGCTCCATGTCCGAAGAGGAGCGTTCCCAGCTTCTGATCTACGGCGACCATGCGGCGCTGTCCGCCGCTGCTGAGCTCTGCTCGACGGCGTTCGACGCCAGGCGGGTCGTCACCACGTCGAGCACGTCGCCTCCGATTCAGAAGGTCGACGATGCCGAGGCCGCCCGCCTCGCGATATCCGCGATAGACGCAGCAGTCGCGGACGCCGAATCCGGCAGGATCGCCGCCATCGTAACGGCACCGGTCAACAAGATGCGAATGCGCTCCGCGGTGCCGAATTTCTTCGGACACACGGAGTACCTGGCGGACGCGGCCGGCGTGAAAGACGCGGTCATGATGTTCGCGTCGCCGGACTACATCGCCCCCGGAACAGGCGTCGCCCTGCCAAAGCAGCTGTGCGTCTCGCTCGTGACCATGCACAAGGCCATAAGGGACGTGCCTTCCTCCGTCACAACCGAGAAAGTCCTTACCTCCATAAGGCAGACCGCGCTTGCGCTCGAAACCCACTTCGCGTGCCCGGACGCCCGCATCGCGGTGATGGCCCTCAACCCGCACGCGGGCGAGGGTGGCTCGCTCGGCGACGAGGAGAAGAGCGCCATAGCCCCCGCGATCGCGCGCGCGCTGAAGGAGGGAATAAACTGCATCGGCCCCCTCCCGGCGGACAGCCTCTTCCGCAAGCTCTCCGACTTCGACTACGATGCCGTAATAGCTATGTACCACGACCAGGGAATCCTGCCGGTCAAGCTCCTCTTCCAGAGCGGCAGCGTGAACGTCACCCTGGGCCTCCCCTACATCAGGACATCGCCTTCCCACGGGACCGCCGAAGACCTCGCCTGGCTGGGCACAGCCGACGAGTCGGGAATGACCGCCGCAATAAGCCTCACCAGAAAGCTGGTCGGCTGGCAGATCTGAAACACACTGCGCACGGAGGAAAAGGCTATGGCACAGATCAAGTTCGGAACCGACGGATGGCGCGCGGTCACCGGAGAGGACTTCGTTCCGGAGAACATAGCGAAGGTCGCCCAGGCTTTCGCCGACCTCTATCCAAAACTCCCCGAGGCCGGCAGGCCGGTCGCCATAGGCTACGACAGGCGCAGGGCCAGCCCAGAGGCGGCCGAGACGGTGGCATCCACGCTGCTGGGCAACGGCATTCCGGTTCTGCTCTTCTCGGGCTTCTGCCCCACACCCGCCGTATCCTGGGTCGTGAAGGAGACCGGCTGCGCCGCGGGCGTTATGATCACCGCCAGCCACAACCCCCCCAGGTGGAACGGCATAAAATTCAAGGAGAGCTACGGCGGAGCTGCCTCGGGCGAGTACTGCTCTCCCATCGAGGAACGCATAAAAGCGAACGACCGCGAAGGCGCCATCCCAAGAAGCGCTGCCCTCAAGGGAAACCGCAACCTGAGCAGCGTCGACCCGTACGGCGACTACATGAAGAGCTTCTCGAGGTTCGTCGACATCGACCTCATAAAGAAGAGCGGCTTCAGGGTTATGATAGACCCCCTGTTCGGTTCCGGCTGCGGCTACTTCCCGAAGCTTTTGGGCGATATGGTCACCGAGATCCACAACGCGGCCGACCCCGACTTCGGCGGCTTGAACCCAGAGCCGATACCGCCGAACGCGAACGAGCTTCTCGCGCGCGTCAAGGAGGGAAACTACTCCTGCGGCCTGCTGATGGACGGCGACGCCGACCGGGCCGGCGCGTGCGACGAGAACGGCAACTTCGTAACGACGCACGAGCTCTTCTCGCTCCTCATCAGACACGCGGTGGAAAACAAGGGCTGGACCGGCAAGATCATCAAGTCGATATCCACCACCGTTATGATAGACCGCCTGGGGAAAAAATACGGACTGCCGGTCGACACGACTCCGGTTGGCTTCAAGTACATAAGTCCCGCGATGAAGGAGGAAGGCGTCATGGTGGGCGGCGAGGAGAGCGGCGGCTTCGGCTTCCCGCGCCACATACCGGAACGCGACGGGGCATTCTCCGACCTGATGATTCTCGAACTCATGGCCAGAACCGGAAAGACCCTGGGTCAGCTCGTATCGGACCTACAGAAGGAATTCGGCCCCACGAGCTACAGGCGCATGGACAACCACCTCTCAGCCGACGAGATCGAGCGCGTGAGAAATGAGATGCGATCCCTGGACATACGGGAGATAGGCGGGCGCAAGGCGGTACGGCACGAGACGATGGACGGCCACCACTTCCTCTTCGACGACGACAGCTGGCTCCTCTTCCGCGCCTCGGGAACCGAGCCTCTCATAAGGATCTACGCCGAGGCTCCCTCCTCTTCGCAGGTCGAGGAGATGCTGGCGGAGGGAAGGCGACGGGTCGGCCTCTGATCCCGCAGCCCTGAAACCATGCCCCACGACTCCATCGTCATCCGCGGCGCGAGGACTCACAACCTCAAGGACATCGACGTAACGATCCCCAAGGGGAAACTCGTCGTCGTGACCGGGCTGTCCGGTTCGGGCAAGTCCTCCCTCGCCTTCGACACGATCTACGCCGAGGGGCAGCGCCGCTACGTGGAATCGCTCTCCGCCTACGCACGCCAGTTCCTGGGGCAGATGGACAAGCCCGACGTCGATTCGATCGAGGGCCTCTCGCCCGCGATCTCCATCGAACAGCGAACCGCGTCGCGCAACCCGCGATCCACGGTCGGCACCTCGACCGAGATATACGACTACATGCGCCTGCTCTATGCGCGGGCCGGCAGGGCTCACTGCCCCTCCTGCGGAAAACCCATACGGGGGCAGACGGTCTCGCAGATGGTCGACAGGATACTCGACCTCCCCGCCGGGAAGCGCATCTCGGTGCTTGCCCCGATAGCCTCCGGAAGGAAGGGCGAGTTCGCGAAGGAGCTCGCAAAGCTCGCCAAGGCCGGCTTCGTGCGCGCGCGCATAGACGGAGAGAGCGTAGAGCTCTCATCCCCTCCCGGACTCGACAAAAGGAAAAAGCACGACATAGATCTGGTCGTCGACATGCTGGAGGTGAAGGAGAAGTCGCGCACGCGGCTGGCCGACTCCCTCGAGACCGCGCTCCGCCACGGCGACGGAATCGTAAAGATCCTCGTCGACCAAACGCCGGACGCGGGCCGCGAGACAAGGGGCAGAAACAAACCCCGACGCCCGAATCTCGAGTCTGAATTGCTGCTCTCCGAAAAGAACGCCTGCCCTTCCTGCAGGATAAGCCTGCCCGAGATAACCCCGCAGCTCTTCTCGTTCAACAGCCCGCGCGGGGCCTGCGAGGGCTGCGACGGGCTGGGGGTCAGGCGCTACTTCGACCCGGATCTCATCGTTCCTAACCGCGCCGTATCGCTCCGGGAAGGCGCCATCCTCCCCTGGAAATCCAAGAACCCCACGGCGATAATAGACACCTATCAGGCGCTGGCGAAACACTACGGCTTCGACATATACACCCCCTTCGAGGAGCTGCCCGAGAACGTCCGGGAGGTGCTTTTTTACGGCTCCGGCGGAGAACGCATACGCTTCTCGTACGACGGCAGCGGCCACCGCAGACACGTCTACTCGCAGCCGTTCGAGGGCGTGATCCCGTGGCTCGAGCGCCGCCTCAGGGATACGACATCCGCCGCGGTCTCAGAAGACATAGAGCGCTACGTGAACATGCGCCCCTGCCCGGATTGCCTCGGCGCCCGCCTCAAAAAGGAGGCGCTGGCCGTAAAGGTCGGCGGCAGGTCCATATCCGAGCTGGCCTCCCTTTCTGTAGAGGAATGCGCGAAATTCCTCCTTGCTCTGGAGCTCACGAGGAAGGAGCGCTCCATCGCCGAGAGGATACTCAAGGAGATATCAGAGAGGCTGTCGTTTCTCGCGGACGTCGGGCTGGGCTACCTGACGCTCGACCGCGCCAGCGCGACCCTCGCCGGCGGCGAGGACCAGAGAATAAGGCTCGCAACGCAGATCGGATCCGCTCTGACCGGCGTGCTCTACGTGCTCGACGAACCCTCCATCGGCCTGCACCAGCGCGACAACCACAGGCTTCTGGCGACGCTCAAGAAGCTGCGCGACCTGGGGAACACCGTGCTGGTGGTGGAGCACGACCGCGACACGATGCTCGCGGCCGACCACATCGTCGACCTCGGCCCCGGCGCGGGCGCTCGCGGCGGCAGGATAATAGCTCAGGGAACCCCGGACGAGATCATGAAGACCCCCTCCTCTCTCACCGGCGACTACCTTGCCGGGCGAAGGAGAATAGAGTCCCCCGGAAAGAGACGAAGCCCCTCCTCTGGATGGATAGCGGTGGAGAATGCGACCGAACACAACCTGAAGGGGATAGACGCGAAGTTCCCCCTGGGCCTCTTCTCGTGCGTCACCGGGGTATCCGGCTCCGGGAAATCCACCCTCGTGAACGACACCCTGCTCGCCGGCCTCATGCAGCGCATATACAGGTCCAAGGTGCCTGCCGGGGCGATGAAAAATCTCACGGGATGGGAGATGGTATCCAAGGTCATAAGCATCGACCAGACCCCCATAGGCAGGACGCCGCGATCGAATCCGGCCACCTACACCGGCGTCTTCACGCACATCCGAGACCTCTTCGCGGAGCTTCCCGAATCGCGGGCCCGCGGCTACAGGCCCGGCCGCTTCTCATTCAACGTGAAGGGAGGACGCTGCGAGGCCTGCGAGGGAGACGGCATAATAAGGATAGAGATGCATTTTCTCCCGGACGTTTACGTGGAATGCGAGGTCTGCAACGGCAGACGCTTCAACCGCGAGACGCTCGAGATCCTCTACAAGGGGGCCTCCATAGCGGATGTCCTCAGGATGACCGTCGCCGAGGCGCACCGCTTCTTCGGGAACGTTCCGTCCGTGCGCCACAAACTCGAGACGCTGCTCGACGTGGGGCTTGGCTACATAGAGCTGGGTCAGTCCGCGACGACGCTCTCCGGCGGCGAGGCCCAGCGCATAAAGCTCTCGCGCGAGCTCGCCCGCAGGCCCTACGGCGCGGGGGAGGACGGCCCGGGGCGCCGCACCCTCTACATCCTCGACGAACCGACGACCGGCCTGCATTTCGACGACACCCAGAAGCTCCTGGACGTTCTGGACAGGCTCGTCGAAGGCGGGAACACGGTCGTAGTCATAGAGCACAATTTGGACGTGATAAAGTTCGCCGACTATTGTATAGATCTTGGGCCCGAGGGCGGGGATCTGGGGGGCATGATCGTGGCCGAGGGTACCCCGGAGGAGATAGCCCTGAACCCCGCTTCGCACACCGGCCGATACCTGAAAGAGGAGAGAAAGCCATGACCAGAAAATCGATCCTGCTCTCGGCTGCCGCTGCGCTGCTTTTGATACCGGCGGTCGCCTTCCCGGCCCTCACCGACGCCAAAAACCCGTCGCCGGAGTCGTCGCAGGGGGGGCTCAGGCAGTTCGAGATGCAGACCCGGCTGTTCGACGGCACCCCCGTCGAAATCACGATAGCCGCGTCCTCGTCCGACGAGGCCCGCGCGCGCGCGGCGATATCCGCCGCCGCAAACCGCGCGGAGGCGTTCTACCGCGGGGTGCTCGCGGAGGGCAACGCACAGGACCAGCTCAACGCGCTCCCCCCTGGGAAGCCGATCGAGCTCTCCCCGGACGCCTTCGCGCTGCTCTCCAAGGCAATCGACATAGCTGCCGTAACCGGAGGCTGGTACGACCCCGCCGCCCCCTCCCCGAAGGGCCGCTTCACGCAGCGCGACTGGCGCCGGATCCGGCTGAACGCCGACTCGCGCACGGCGACGTTCCGCTCCGACGATATGAAGCTCGACCTCCGCCCCGTTTCGCTGGGCTTCGCGGCCGATCTCGCGATGGAGTCGCTCGAATCACAGGGCTTCACCAACGCCAGGGTCGGAGTCGGCCCAGTCTGCAGGATAGCAGGTCGCGATATCTTCACTCCATGGAAGCTCCAGGTGGGCTTCGGCGCCAACAGCGAAGCCGCAGGAACACAGGAGGCTTCGAAGTTCGCCCACAGGGCCTTCGACTACAACGTTACGAACGTGGCCGCCTCCACGGTCACCGCCGAAGGGCTCGGCAGCGGACTCGTGGATCCCAAGAACAAGAAGCCGGTGGAGGCGAAGAAGATGAAGTCCGTCACCGTCATGGCCGCCGATGCCACCACCGCGGCCGCCTACTCGCTCGCGGCCTGGACGCTAGGGCCCCGCATCGGCATGCGCTTCATAGAGGCGCACCCCGAGGTCAAGGGCGTGCTCGTGGACAGCGAGGGTCAGCTCTTCGCCTCGGAGGGGCTTGGCGTCGCAGGCGCGCAGCCGGCCGCATCCGCAGAAGCTGAGGGCACAGGAGAACCGTCCCGTCCGATCGCACGCGACATGGGACCCGCCGACCTCAAACAGAAAAAGGCCGAGGAAGAGAGAGAGATGTGAAATCGAGAATCCGCATAACGACGGCGGCTGCGCTCGCCCTCTTCGCGGCGACGGCTCTCCCGTCGCATGCGCCCGCGCAAAGCGGGGTGCGGCAGTATTCCCGGCAGACCTCCATCGGCGGCAGGCTCCCCGTGTCCGTCATCCTTGTAGGCTACACGAAGGACGCCTCCGACATCGAAAAGCTCTTCGACATAGTCCTGGCTCGGGCGAACGGGATCTACGCGAAACTCGACGGGTCGAATCCCTCGAGCGAAACCGCAAGGATCGCAGCTGGGGGAGAGGTGGCCACATCTCCCGAGGTCACCGCCGCGTTCGACGCTATCCGCAAGGTCTGCGAATGGACGAAGGGGGCCTTCGACGTGGTCTCGGAGGGCTCCGGATCCTGCCGCGACATAAGGGTTGGGAAGAGCTCCGTGACGTTCAAGGGCTCCGGCGCCCGCTTCGACCTCTCCCCGATCATGAACGGCTTCATGGCCGAGATGATCTCGAAGCTCATCTACACCGCCGGCATGAAGCACGTGATAGTCAAGGTCGGCTACGTCTTCCGCGGCTACGGCCAGGGCATGGGCGTACCGTGGAAGGTGCAGATCCAGGACGATGCCGGCACGTTCGCTCGCCATGCCCTGAACCTCACCGTCATAAACACCGGCATCGCCACGGTCTCGGCGTCGCAGTACCGGGGCACGGCATCCGGCTGCCGCGGCGTGGTCGCGGTCATGAACGACGCCGCGCTGGCCGAAGGGGTCGCCTATGCAGCCTTCCGGCTCGGCCCCGGCGACGGCTTCAAGCTGCTGTCGAAGGTGGCAAAGGGCCTCGTGGTCGACGGCAACGGCAAGTTCATGCGCACGCCCGGGTTTTAGATGAAAAACTACACAGACCTGCTGAGGAAGATCGACGGCTTCGCCCTGTCGGTTCAAAAAAAACACCCCGCCGCCTTCGAGTGCGGCCCGGGATGCGCAGAATGCTGCGTGCCGGGGATCTCGGTCTGGAGGGTGGAGTTCGACGGCATAGTCTCGCACCTCACGAAGCACCCCGGGGCCGAGCCGAGCTCCGGCCGCACGAAGGGCTGCCCTTTTCTGGACGCCTCCCTCCGTTGCACGATCTACGCCGTCCGCCCGGTGGTCTGCCGCCTATGGGGGCTCCCGCAGCTCTCGGAGGGTTCACTCACCTGCTGCGAGAAGAATTTCCGGTCGGGTTGCCGCCTCGACGAGCTTCCCGCCTCGGACATCGTCGACATGGAGACGGTCCTCAAGACCCTCGCCGCGATAAACCACGTCTACTGCACCTCCAGGGGGCTCGATCCCGAAGCGAGGCTGCTCATAAGCGAGGCCTGCGCACAAAAGCCCGGCCGCACATAGCTTTCTGTTGACGCCTTCCCTCCTCTTACCTATAGCCGGCCCGAGGTGATCCCATGGCCAAAAAAGGCGGAGTAGTGATAGCCTTGGGCGGCAACGCCATATCCAAGCCGGGGCTGCGCGGCACGATACAGGAGCAGTACTATTCCACGCTCGAGAGCATGGAACACGTGGCCGAGCTCATCATAAACGGCTTCGCCAGGATACTCATCACGCACGGAAACGGGCCGCAGGTGGGAGCCGCCATCCTTCGGAGCGAGATAGCCTCCAAGGCCGTCTACCCGCTGCCTATGGACATCAACGTCGCCGACACCCAGGGGGGCATGGGCTACATGATCCAGCAGGTCCTCGGCAACTGCCTGAGGAAACGCGGCATAAAGCTCCCGGTGGTCACCGCCGTGTCGCAGGTCCAGGTGGACGTGCACGACCCGGCGTTCGAAAACCCGACGAAGCCCGTCGGCATGTTCTACAACGAGCACGAGGCGAAGGAGCTGATGGCCGGGCGCGGTTGGACGATGCGCGAGGACGCCGGTCGGGGCTGGCGGCGCGTCGTGGCCTCACCGAGGCCGCCAAGTTCGGTGCCGCCGGCACCATCCTGTTCTCCAGCGGAC
>DAONII010000012.1:0-118 GCA_035405085.1 bacterium
ACCGCGGTAGGCGCCTCGTCGCTGCCGCAGAATGCGTGCGTCGAAATCGCGGTGATGTTTGAGCTAAAGTGACCCGGTTTGAGGGTGCGCTTGAGGTGGAATATTCGAAGTACGAGTA
>DAONII010000012.1:218-13898 GCA_035405085.1 bacterium
TAGATCATTCGATATTGTATCGAATATTCGAACATTCGGATTTCGAATATTTTACCTATCTGTGCGTGGGTCTATAGTAACGACGAGGAATCGGTGTCCGCGGTCGGCGCCTCGTCGCTGCCGCAGAATGCGTGCGTCGAAATCGCGGTGACGTTTGAACTAAAGTGACCCGGTTTGAGGGTGCGCTTGAGGTGGAATATTCGAAGTACGAGTATTCGAATGTTCGAAACAATGCTCAAATGTCCTAATTTTCAAATTACCAAAACAAAAAATCCGAAGTGTCCTGTTTGAAAAAATTGAACATTAGATCATTCGATATTGTATCGAATATTCGAACATTCGGATTTCGAATATTTTACAGGTCGCACTCGGGTGGTAATCAACGGCCGATCTCCGCTTCGAAATCGCCCGCCTTCTTCTTGGCCAGCATGTGCTCGATCTTGCGGACGAGCGAGCGCAGGTGGAAGGGCTTGGAGACGTAGTCGTCGGCGCCGTGTGTGAGCCCCTCTATGCGCTCGTGCTGGGCGTCGCGGGCGGAGACGATGAGGATGAGGATATCCTTCGTGGATTCCTCCGATTTGAGCTTGTTGCAGACCTCTATCCCAGAGATCCGGGGCATCATTATATCGAGTATGATGAGATCCGGTTTCCCGGCCTGTATGGCCTTATACGCCTCTTCGGCCCCGTAGGCGCTTTTTATCGTATATCCTTCTTTTGAAAGGAGTTTTCCCAAAACGGTGTGTATCTCGGGCTCGTCGTCGACTACGAGGATACTATAATCTTTTGGATTTATCTCCATGATTTCAATAGGTTATAGGTAGGTCGGGGCATGGTCAAGCGAAAAAGGAGTTTTGTGGCGCTTTTTTTGCAGAGAGCATGACGAAGAATTTTTTTCTCTTATTCTTCAGGCTTTTTAGTTGAAACACATAAAAAGGTTCTTTATATTTCATCTACGTCAAGCGGCCGAGGGCTGGCCGCAGCTCTTGACAGGGGGAAATCAGAAAGTTAGGGATTCGCAACATTTGTATCCATTGAACCCAAGCGGAAGTCAGGCCGGGAAAGGGGGTGCACTCTCCAAATGGCCAATCCGCGGGAAACATTAAATATCTCTGTACGGCATCTCTGACGCAGCAGCCTTCCGCCGGGAATGATCCCGACGGCGGGCAAAAGGAAAACAAGGAGAGTTACCACATGAAAAAAATTCTTATCGCAGTTATCGCCCTGTCCTTCGTCGCGGTTACGGCGCAGGCGCAGGAGAAGTACGTAGCCGGCGGCTTCGAAGCGGCCGGTCACGTGAACGTGGGCGCCGGTTACCAGCACTTCAACAACCGCACCCCGAGCTATGTGACCAACGACGGCGATGTGACCTACTACGCCGGCCCGGTTGGCAAGTACCTTGGCACGGCCCCGACGAACCGCTCGGATCACTTCAGCTTCTTCGTCGACGAGGTTGAACTCGACCTCATGAAGTCCTTCGGCGAAAACGTCCGCCTGCGTGCGGATCTCGATTTCGGCCGCGTCAACTCGTCGGGCCGAGGCACGAACGCCTTCACGCTTGAGCAGGCGTACGCGACGGCCAACATCCCGCTCGGCAACGGCATCGAGTTCCTGCTCGGCCGCTTCAACGCCCCGATAGGCTTTGAGGCCGTGGACATGAACGACAACGACACGATATCGTTCTCCATGTTCCGTCAGGGTCTCCGTCCGGCGAACATGACCGGCGTGAAGATCTACTACGCTTTCTCCGATCTCGTTGACCTGCATTTCTACGTGGTCAACACGCTGTACCAGGATTCCGATGTGAAGATTAACGACGTTCCGTCGATGGGCTTCCGCCTCGGCTTCAACTGGGGCGAGGAAGGCACCGAGAGCACATTCGGCGTGTCCGGCATGTTTGGTCCGGAGTCCAACGTGTCGAACAAGCACTTCACGTTCGGCGGCGACATCGACTTGAATTGGTGGCTCACGGAGTCCTTCGCCCTTGGCTTCGAGGGTCTGATCCTGCGCTCAAATACGCAGGTCGCGTTGTCCCCGGTTTCTGAGAACACCTGGTACTTCGGTGGCCTGATGAATCTGCACTACGTGTTCAGCGATGTGTGGGATGGAACGCTTCGTTACGCCTACGCAAGCCAGAAACGTATCGGGCCCAACGGCGCCTTGCGCGCTACCGGTCTCCCGGTTGATGGACTCGCTGGTGGCGGCGTATGGAAGATGGACCTCCTGGGCGATCGTCAGCAGGTGCACCAGATCACCCTCGCCGGCGGCTACGCCATCGCGGACGGTGCGAAGCTGAAGCTCGAAGGCCGTTTCGACATCGTACAGCCGAGCACGCAGGGCTGGTCAGAGGCGGCTACGCTTCTTGGTTTTGCTAGCGGTCGCACACAGTACGTGATGGGCGGCGCCCTCGCGTTCTGCTACGACTTCTAAGTTGAAGTCATAGACGATGGTTAAGTTGAAAGAGAAGGCCCCGGGAGAGATCCCGGGGCCTTTTTTTACACCAAATTTCAAACTTCAAATTCCAAACTCCAAATAAACTCCAAATCTCAAACTCCAAACAAACCCCAACTCTTGTGTTTAAATTTCCAGGGTCAGGGTGTTTTGGTTTTGTTTTGAGCTTGGAGTTTGGTGTTTGGAATTTATTTGGAATTTGGAGTTTGAAGTATACTTAGGGTTTACTTTTAGAGGTGAGATCCCGCCAAGCCTCGCGCAGAAGGTTGGAAGGGTGTTTCCACGCCTTGACGGAGAAGGGTACGATGCAGCCGCACTTGTCGCAGTCGGCACGCGGGCCGATCACGCAGGGCTTCTTCACGTTCCCCCACGCGTCGAATGCGGTGCCGTTGTTAAGGAATACGCAGGCCCTGCCGATCGCGCGGTGGCGGTTCTTCTCGCGCATCAAGGTGAACGTGAGCGGCGGGCCTCCGATGAACGAGCCGTATTTTTTCTTTAGCTCCTCGAGCCTGTCGAGCGCCCGGTCGCGCTCCGGGAAGGTGAGCCAGAGCTCTGAATCCGGGGTGCTGCCGTTTTCGTCTTCTCCGCGAATCGGCGTGAAGAAGTCGAAGAGTATGTGGCGGACGTGCGGGACCATTCTCCACTCCTCTATGAGATCCTCCACACACCCGATGTTCTTGCGGTTCAGGCAGCAGGCCAAGGCTATGTTGAGGTTCGCCGCAGCGGGGCTCGATATGTTACCCTTGATCTTTGCGTAGCATCCCTTGCCGCGTATCTCGTCGTGGAGCGCCTCAGTACCGTCGACGGAGACGTGGAACTCGACGTCTTGCCAGTCCGGGAGAGGCAGGGTGCCGTTCGTGACGACCCTGTTCGCGCGAAAAAACCTGCGTCCCTTCTCTATGAGCTCCGGGCGAAGAAGCGGCTCCCCCCCGACCCAGGTGCACGAGAAGAACGCGCCGCGCCCCTTTTGCATCCCTTCTATGCAGGAGAGCCATTCCTCGACGGAGCGCTCCGGGGCCTTTTCCTGTTCATAGGAGAAGAAATAGCAGTGGGCGCAGCGCAGGTTGCACTTGTTCGTGACGTCTATCGAGCAGAAGGTGTTTTTCGGGAGAGGAACGACCGTCAAAAGGAGCTTCGGAAGCACCTTCCCGCGCCAGAACCGGTGTTTCGGCTTTTTTACGTCGGTCTTCTTCATGTCGAGGGGCGCCTATAAGCCGTGCGATGCGCGCTTGGCAAGAAAGAATTGGGGTCAGGCCTTTACAATGTTACAGTTTCTGGTGTTCGGTTTTTCGAATTGTAACATTGTAAAGGCCTGACCCCGACTCTTTGTAACTTGACAATGGCGGGGGGATAGGGCACTCATCCCTGCTAAACCCCTGATAATTCAGCTAATTAGAGGCTACGCAGATGCTGGAAATCGTAGGTATAAATCCCGTGTGGATAACGCTTGGGCCGATCGTCCTGATCAACCTCGCCCTCTTCATATCCTATCTCATCTATCAGCTCTGGGGCCGAAAGCGCCTTGCGCGCGAGTTCCAGGGGGCGAAGAACCAGGGTTCGGAGCTACTCTCATCGGGGACACGCGAGTGGTGGTTCTGGACGACCGACCCGATAGTAAGGCTCTTCGTAAAGCTCAAGCTCGGCCCGAACGCGATCACGATGATGGGCTTTCTGATCGCATCGGTCGCGGGCGTCCTCTTCGCGATAGGCTCGTTCGGCTATGCCGGGTGGGTCATGATCTTCGGCGCATCGTTCGACATGTTCGACGGCCGCGTAGCCAGGATAACAGGAAGGATGACGAGATCGGGCGCCTTCTTCGACGCGGTCATGGACCGCTTCAGCGAGGGGGTCTGCCTTCTGGGCCTTGCGTGGTATTTCCGCGACGGCTTCATGCTCCCGATAGTGATCGCCGCCCTCATCGGATCGATGCTCGTCTCCTATACCCGCGCGAAGGGGGACGGCGTGGGTGTCGACTGCAAGGTTGGCTGGATGCAGCGCCCCGAGAGGATCGTCTACCTCGGCGTCGCCTCGGTCTTCGACCCGCTCATGGGGGTTGCGCTGCACCGCTGGTGGGCCGAGCCTACGCACATGCTCCTCATACTCGCCGTCTGTTTCGTTGCGCTGATGACGAACGCAACCGCCGTATACCGTATGATATTCATAATGAACGCGCTCGACACAGAGGACAGGCGCGGAAAGGATTCCATACCGCAGATAATAACGAAGCTCTCCACGCAGGAGGGGCGCGAACAGCTTTGGGAGAAGGCCCGCTACGGCTACGACAGGGGGAGGGGAGAATTCGATCGCGTCGTTCTCTTCCTCGCCGGCGGTCTTGGCAAGAAGCTGATGGACGATCTTTTGCGGCGGGGAGATCTTCCGAACATAGCCTCGCACACCCTCTCGCGAGGAGGCGAGGCCGACGGCGTCACCGCCTTTCCGTCCACGCTGGGCCCCTCGATCACGCCTTTCGTCACCGGCGCGTTTCCCGGGACATGTGATATCCCGGGCGTGCGCTGGTTCGACAGGAGCGTTCCCTCCGGGCGCGTGCTCTCGATGAACCGCTTCCGGGACTACATGGGCTGGGGCGCCTACGCGATGGACCACGACCTGGCCAAGTCGGTTAAGACCATATTCGAATACTCGCGCCAGGCCGTGAATTTATTCGGCATGCTCAACCGCGGCTGCGGTCTCATCCGCGACCCGGCCTTCTTCAGGATGGCAGGCCGCTTCCACCGCGTGCAGGGGGAGGAAGAGGTGGCCGAGGCCGAGGATGCCGCCTTCCGCTGGTTTGCATCGGCGATCCGCCGCGAGGCCGATTTCGTGCTCTACTCGTTCCCATCGATCGAGGGGTCGGCGGACACGCCTGCGTCGATGGAGATCGCCCGCCACGCGCTCAGGCGGATAGACGAATACGTCGGACGCGCTGCCGATCTCCTTAAGGAACAGGCTTCCTATGAAAAGACGGCGCTTATATTCGCAGGGGGCTACGGCGCGGGGGAGCAGGCGCGCAGCTTCGACCTCGACGGCTTTCTTTCGAAGAGATACCGCATCCACTCCGCGGGTGCCGGGACGCGGGAGTGGCAAGACGCTGATCTCGTATCGCTTCCTTCGGGGACCTCCATGGCGCATCTCTACGTCCGTGGCGACGGCGGATGGGAGAAGCGCCCCTTCTTCGAGGAGATCGAGCGGAAAGGCCTCGTGGGTTCCCTTCTCGAGCAGAACGGCGTCGATCTCCTGGCCGGGCGATCCGTAGAGGGCGGGATAGTCGTGCAGTCCAGGCGGGGGAGAAGCCACTTGCACGAGGACGCCGACGGCAGGATCACCTCGATCGTGAAGGGCGGCGATCCGTTCGGCTACGAGGGGATGGAGCAGGTCACCGACGCCGCCATCTCGCTAGAGTCGAGCGCGTCGACGGAATATCCCGACGGGCCCCTGCAGATGCTTCAGATATTCCGTTCCATGAGGAGCGGAGACCTCGTCCTTTCGGCGGCGGCCGACTCGTCGATCGTCGCCCGCGAGATCAGTGGGATCCCGGTCACACACGGCTCCCTGTCGCGGGCCCACATGAGCGTTCCGATTCTGTCGAGCGTCAAACCCCCATCGTCCACGATGCGCACCGCGGATATCTTCTCGTGGGCGATCGCCATGCTGGGGATAGAGGCTGAGCACAAAACCGACGGTTCGCTTTTGCAGCTGGGCGCTCCGACGGGCGATCAAAAGGCGGCAGAGGCTACCTGAGCTGTAAAATTTAATGCGGCTCGCCTCATGGGGGCCGTCAAATCGGGAGACGCCGATGAAGGGCAAAGAGAAAAGCGCGACGGCAAGCGGCGAGGCCATGCTGACTGAGGCGCAGGATATCTTCGTTCAGGGGGCCGGAAAGATATCGTCGGCGCTTCTCGGCATGATAAACCGGGTCGGAGGCCAGATCTATGCGCTGCTCTTCCTTTCGGAGGAGCCCTTATCGCTGGACGACGTGGCCGAGAGGCTCTCGGTATCCAAGAGCAACGTCTCGATCAACATTCGGATGCTCGAGGATTACAACCTGGTTCGTAAGGTCTGGGTCAGGGGATCGCGCAAGGACTACTACGCGGCGGAGCGCACCTATCCGAACAAGGTCCTGAAGGATTTCCTCGAGAAGATCAGGAGGTCGCTGACCGACGCGATAACGACTATAGAGAGGACGAGGGCGAAGGTCACCGAGGCCAAGGTCGAGCTGGAGGGGCCTTCGCGCGACCGAGCCAAATTCCTGCTGGAGCAGCTGAATCTCATCGGGCTTTTCTACTATGCGGCGGACAAGTTCGTGGACGACTTTTTCTCGGGGAGGCCGATCAATATAGAGCTTCTCAGGAGGGCGATAGCGAACCCCGGAGATTTTCCGGAAAAGAAACAGGAGAAAGACGAGGGATGAGAACAAGATTAAGATCAAGATTAGGATTGGGATTGGGATTGGGATTAGGATTAGGATCAGGAGCCATGGTCAGGGATTGACGGTTCAAGCTCATTTTAGCTTGCAGAGCATCTTGAAGACCTGCAGGAGTTCAGCCTGAATAGCAAGCGAGTCGGAATGATCCATCAGCCCGATAGCTGCTGCGAGCTCGACCGCCGACGCCGACTCGGCCGCAGAGGCCCTGGCGATGGCAAAAAATCTGCCCCTCTCCCCGCGCCCCGGCCTCCCATTGCCCTCAGCTATGTTGAGGACGACGCTTGAAACCGCCCTCTTGAGCTGGTCCTTCAGATAGTGCGCGTCCTTGGGCCACGAGGCGACGATGGATGGCACCCTTTTTGCCACCCCAAGAGCCACCTGGTAGCATACGAGCTTCTGGTGATTGAACATAAAATCTCCTTTCCGCGGTTTCGATTTTTTGTTTCCCCGCCCGTATGAGGAAACAAAAAATCGAAACCACAGGGGAGGTAAGCCATGAATCACCAGAAGCTCATATGCTACAGGGTTCTGCTTGAGACAGCAAAAAGGGTGCCATCCATCGTCGACAATGTGCCGAGAGGTTACGGCGATCTGATGGATCAGTTCAAGAGGGCGCTTTCCAGTGCAATACTCAACCTGGCTGAGGGGAACGGAAGAAAGAGCGCAAAGGAGAGGGCCAGGTTTTTCGACATATCGCTGGCTTCGATCGCCGAAACATCGGCGGCAATCGATATCATGCAGGCGTTTAAGCTGATTTCGACGCTCGACGGGGATGAGGTCCGAGCAGAACTCAAGTCGGCCTATGCCATGATATTCAGGCTCAAGCGTCCCTGCCCTTAAATTCAAGCCTCTGAACTCCAGCTCCAGTTCTGTATCTTGTGTCTTGAATCTGAAGTTAAAAGACGTAGCCAAACGTAAAATGAAACTGTCCGAATGATTCGCCTGCCTTTCGGTCGAGCTTTATACCATAGTCTGCGCGTATCGGGCCCACCGGCGTCATGTAGCGAAGCCCGAAGCCCAGCGAACGCCGCACTGTGTTCCTCCACGATATGGCCGAATAGCTGTCGGTGAGCGAGCCCATATCCAGGAAAAATGCCCACTGCAGACTGCGCGCTAGCCTGAAACGCAGCTCCTCGTTCCATATCCATCGTATCCTGCCTCCGGTCGCTTCGCCGGCCGCGTTTGCGGGGCCGAGCGACTGGTAGGCGTAGCCGCGGACCGTGTCCGAGCCACCCATGAAGAGCAGCTCGTTCGTAGGGACGCTGACGTTTTTACCGATCGTCACGATCTGGTTGAAGCGGAGCGAGGTGGCGAGCGTTATCCAGTCGAACGGGCTGAGATCGTTTTCGCCCTGCCACTGGAACTTCACGAAGTTGGCCTCGGCTCCCTTTATTTCGTTGTATATGTCCACGCCGCCGAGCGTGAAGAAGCCCCTCCTGGGGTCCGAGAAGCTGTCCCTGTTGTCGAAGCTGGAGGAGAGCGCGATCCTCGAGATAGTGCTGTTCCTCAGGCTGTCCGCGTCGGCTGCAACCGAGTCGCCCGATACGAAGTAGTTCCGGTCCAGCTCCCACCTGAAGAAGAAGTTGAACCTGCGCAGGCGCCTGAACCAGGAGAGTGCGCCGCCGGCCTGGGTGTAGGCGTAGGAGGGCTGCTTGTGGTACTGGACCCAGGCGATCGTGGACATCTCGAAGCTCGAGCTCAAGAAGCGAGGATCGAACCATCCTATCTCCATCCTCGAGAGCTTTTCGCCACCGATCAGCCTGAGCGTGTTCTGCTTCGCCCAGCCGAACGCGTTGAGGTTCGTGAAGGTGAACGTGCCGGTCAGCGACTCGTCGGTGGAATATGCGATTCCAAGGTCCACCATGAAGGGCCTCTGCTCCTCCACCTTGACCCTGAGGTGTACCGTGTCCTCCTTCCGCTCGAGGCCGATGGTCTCTATCCCAACCGCAGCGAAGGCCCCCAGCCTGCGTATGCTCTGCTGGCTCTCTATTATCTTCCTGTAGCTGAAGGGTTCGCCCTCCTTCGCGCTCATCGCGCGCTTGATCGCCCTCTGGCTCGTCAGCACGTCGCCCACTATGAGTATGTGCCCTATGGTCACCTTTTTTCCGGCATCCACCGTGTATGATATCACGGCACGGCCGTCGGGCATTTGGTGCCAGTCCTGTTTTACCTCCGCATACGGGTAGCCGTGATCGGCGAAGAAGGTTATCACCCTCTGGCGGTCATCCTCGAGCCCGGGTTCGTTGAGGGGGCGGTCCGGCTTGATCTTCAAAACCTTCAGTATGCGGCCATGCCTGAAAGGAATATCGCCCAGAAAGTCGATTTCCCCGACGATCGTCTGAGGTCCCTCGACTATGGGGATCGTCAGGTCGAGCGCGAACCCCTGCGGCGACGGCTCCACCCTCCATTCCCCTACGCTGGACCCCAGAAATCCCCGGCTGTGAAGAGCGGTTTCTATCGCCTCCCTGTCCCTGGCCTCCTCCTCCGGCATGTAGGCGCCGGTCCTGCTGAATGAGGTCTTCCTGTTGATCATGCCCTTGCTGAGATCGGATTCGTCTACGTTCTTCGCTCCGCTGAAATTCAGGTGGCGGATTTTGGCCGGCTTGCCTTCGTCTATGCTGAACGATATCAGTATCGAGCCGTCCTTTCTGTCTTCCCTGCTCCCCTTTACGGAAGCGTCGGGGTATCCGCGGATGCGTAGCAGCTCCTCGATCGCCTCGGAGCTCCTCTGTATCTCGTAGTTGTCGATGCTGCCTTCCTTCAGCACCGTTATGGTCCTTCGCAGCACCTTTCGATCGATTCGACCGCCTCCGGTGAAGACTATGGCGACGTGGGGTCCCTCGTTAACCTCAAGGGTGACGTCGACCCGGCCTTCGTCGAAGTCGATTTTCTTGTTTTTCACGCGCACGCGCGCTCGCGGCCAGCCCTTTTCGTGATAGAACTCCCGTATCCTCCTTACCGAATCCGAGAGTCGCCTGTCAGAATACTGCCTCCACGTCTTCATCATCGAGACGAACCGGCCGTCCGGAAAGGCCTCGTTTCCTTCCACCTCTATCGTCCTGTAGCGAAGCGACATACCCCTGCGGATATGAAAGGTGAGCACCACTCCGCCCCACTCCGGCATCATCTCCTCTTCGACGTAGGCCTCTGTTCCGACGTAACCCTCGCGCGCGTAGAATGCCTTTATCCGTTCGATCTGGTCGGCAACCCTCTCTGGGGTGTAGATGTCGCCCGGGTGCAGGGTGAGGTGCTTTTTGACCTTGTTTTCGATGTAGGGATAATTGCCCGCCACGTCTATGGACACGACGACGGTAGCCTCCTCGAGGCGGAAGCGAACGAGGACGCCGTCCGGTTCGGCCGAAGGCTCGACCTCTATCGCGTCGAAGACCCCCCATTTGCGAAGGTTGCTTATGGCGTCATCCAGGGCCTCCAGCGAAAATTCGTCCCCGGGGCGCATGTTTATTACATCGCGGACAGCGGTTTCCCCGAGAGTGGAAAGCCCCGATATCTCCACGCGCGAAACCGGCTCGGCGGATGCCGTGACGCTGAGGGACGTCAGCACGGCGGCCGCCAGGGCCGAAAAAAAACGGCGCGTTTTTCCCCCTCGTTTCACTCGGTCGGTCTCCACTTCATTGGGCAGCAGGTTCATCTCAGCCTGAACCGCAGCGACCCGGTGACCCTGTAGCTGGAGTCGCTGGAGCGCTGGCCGGTGAGCAGCAGGTTGTCCGTTATCTGGTATTCACCTATCACCGTCTGCACGGCGTTCGTGGTGTTGATGTCGGTGGCGAAGTTTACCGAAAGCCGGTCGGTGAGCTTCTTCCCGAAATAGACGCGTGAAACGTTCGTCGCCCCGGGCGCCGAGGCCTCGAGACGGAAGACGTCGAGCCCCGCCGCTTTCTGTATGGGTCGTCCCAGGATTCCTGAGAGCGCCTGCCCGGCCATCTGCGTCGTGAAGAGCCCGCCCGTCCCGGCGTTTCTGGCGAGCGCGGTTCTCTCCTGCTCGGTGACGCCGAAGAGCAGCAGGGATATGACGTCGCGCTTCTCGAGGGGACCCACGGGGGACGTGGCGGAAAGGTCCAGCGCCAGGTTGTCGGTGGGCCCGTGCAGGATCAGCGTGATGTTGTAGACGCCGACCTCCCTCTGCGCCGTGACTTCAAGGTAAGGTGACTGATACCTCTCCATGAATTCGATGAAGCCCTTGGTTATATCGAACTCCATTCCGAGGTAGTGCACCTCGCCCTCGGTCGTCTCGACCGAACCGGAGACCACCGGCTTCTTCCTCGTGCCGCGTATGCCGACGTTCATGTTTAGCCAGATGTCTCCGACGTTGTTGCGTATGGCCAGATCCCCGCTGTTTCGCACCCTCAGATCCAGCTTCGGATCGAAATCGGACAGGGTTTCCTTCTTGTGCGCCTGGGCCGTTTTGTCGCCGGCTATGGCGTCGAGCAGGGTGAAGTCCTTTGAGTACTTGCCGTCGAGGATCGTGAGGTCGCCCTTGACGAGCGGGGAGGGGAAGGCGCCCTTTACCGAGAGCGAACCGTCGAGCTCCAGCGAGAGCGTCGAGTCCTCGCTGCGATATCTCATCGAACTCCCTTCGATGGCCATATCGGCGCTTGCGAGCGAAAGGCCTCGCAGATCCAGGTGGCCCTTGAGCTTCATCTCCCCGTCGTCTATTCTGGCCCTGACCTCCTCGAATCTCACCCTTGAGCCCTCGAAACGCAGGTCGCCGGAGAGGTTTTCCAGCGCGAGCCTTGCGCCGCGGGGCGAGAAGCCGTTGTCGTTGAAGGAGACGTTCCCCGAAAACCGGGGATTGTCCGCCGATCCGCGGGCGGACAGGTCTATGTCCACCGGCCCCGAGCCTTCCCGCATGAGCGGGGCAAGGAAGGCCAGAGCTCCGAGATCGATCCTGCCGCGGGCCCTGAGGTCCATGCCTCCGGATGCGGAGACGGAGCCCGAAAGCGCTATCCTGTTGCCCTCCCTTTCCGGGTCGGACCATGAGATATCCTTGATGCTCCAGCGCGAGTCCTGTCCCCTGTACGTCGCGTCCAGGGAGAGCCCCTCGATGGGGCCTCCGTGGAGCCGTATGGAGCCCTCGCCTATGTCGCCGATTATGTCGCCGGTTATCGGCGCCGCCTCTATCGACGGCAGCTTCAGCGACATATCGAAGAATTCTATCTGTCGGCGAGAGATGTCGAGCTTCGAGGCGGCCACGTCGAATGGAAGTCCGTATATCGAGCCGCGCTCGATTCGGGCATCGACCTCTCCCTTGAAGGAAGTGTGCGGCCCGGTGAGCGTCATCCTTCCGTTGCCTGTGCCGGAAAGACCGTAGGCGGCCAGGGATTCATCCACTGGGTGGTCGACGAGCTTCGCCTCCAGTTCGATGAATTTCGATCTGATCTGTTTGCCTATCTTGGGGCCGAAGCGCATCTTGAAAAGGGCTTCTCCGGTTTTGCGGTCGCCGGAGAATATATCCCCCTGCAGCATCAGGTCGTCGTATGTCGCTTCGAAGACGGTTTCGATGCGCTCGGCGGTTATGGGCGCCCAGCCCCCGCCCAGGGTCGTACCCGTTACGCGCGTCTTGAAATCCTTTCCCCATCCCTCTATCGACCCGCTGAAATCGGTGGGGCCGAAGATCTTCCTGATGTGGGGTTCGCGAAACTCCATGAAGAGGGCCTCCAGCGGGAAGCCCTTTCCCGAGGCCTCGAAGCGGAAATTGCGTCTCTTCAGGTCGACGTTTCCGGAAGCAGCAGCCCTCACTTCGCCCACCAGTATGTCCGCGTTGGGTATCCTTATTGAGCCCTGTCCCCAGCTGAGATCGGCCGACACGGATATTGGCTTCTCCGGGTGCGCGTCGAACACGTGCGTTATCGAGGCGCGTCCGCGCCCCTCGGACTTCGACGGCACGAAACCCTCTCCCTCGAGCCTCACGCGCCCGGATATCTTTCCGCCCAAATCCATCGTCTCCATGGGCCGCCAGAAATGGGGAAGGGCGATGGGGCTGGGCATGTCTATGCCAGTGTCGAACGAGCCATCGGAGATGTCCGCGGTGAGCCAGCCCTGAAGGGGTTTCCCCTCGAAGAGGATCTTGAGATCCTTGAGCCTTAGCATTCCGTCGTCGAGGCCCAGCGACGCCGACAGCGATTCGGTCCTCAGCCCCTCCATGTTGACGTCCGACAGCTTCAGGACCCCCTTCAGCGCGTTTACATAGGGTAGCTCCTCCTCCCATCGGGCGAGGTCGGTGGAGGTCTTGAGGGACAGCTGGCCGGCCGAAACTATCTGGTGATCGTCCTTCGAGAAGAGCATTCCGTCGACGCGCACGGCGAGCTTCGTGTCGCTGAACAGGGCGGGTATGAGCGACAGCCTCGCTTCGTCGGCCTCCAGCCTGGACGATTCGCCCAGGGATATCTTGAGGCCGCCTATCCTTGCGCCTGCGAGTTCGAGATTCCTCAAAAGCACGAGGCGGGCGAGGTTGAGCCTTTTTCGCGGCGGCTTTCTTTCGGGTCTTCGGGTTTTGGGAAGATGGACGTCGACGCTCTCGACGTCTATCTCCTCTATGACGAGCTTGCCGCGGATGAGCCCCAGGATGCGGTAGCCGAGCCTCAGGCTCCCCACGCTCAGGTATTTGCCCGTGCCGGGCTCCCTTGCGGAGAGTCCGTCCAGGGCGATCCTGCTCTCGAAGGGGCTCCAGTTCAGCCTGGCGATTTCGACCTTCCAGCTGCTCCTCATGTTTGCCAGGGCTAGCGCGTGGCGAAGTGCCTCGGGCCTGTTCACGAGCCAGCCCGCGGTGGCCACGCAGCCGGAGGCTATGG
>DAONII010000013.1:0-13558 GCA_035405085.1 bacterium
CCACTTCGCCTGCCCGGGCTGCGGCGCGACGATGGCCATGCGCCAGGCGCTAAAGGCACTCGGCGAGGACACGGTCGTGGTGATACCTGCCTGCTGCTGGGCGGTCATCCCCGGCCCGTTCCCGTACACGTGCCTCAAGACACCCCTCATGCACACCGCGTTCGAGACGACCGGCGCGGCGATCTCCGGCGTGCGCGCCGCGCTCGACATCCAGGGAAAGACGGAGACGCTCGTCATGGGCTGGGCCGGGGACGGCGGCACCTTCGACATAGGCTTTCAGGCGCTCTCCGCAGCGGCCGAGCGCAACGAGAACGTCCTATACGTCTGCTACGACAACGAGGCGTACATGAACACCGGGATACAGCGCTCCGGGGCTACGCCTCAGTACACCTGGACCACCACGACCCCGACCGACCACCCGAAGGACGAGAACAAGAAGAACATCGACCGGATCATGGCCGCCCACGCGATACCCTATATCGCGACCACCTCCCCGGCCTACCCGCACGACCTGATGTACAAGTTCGCGAAGGCGCGTAAGATCAAGGGCTTCCGCTTCATACACGTCTTCTCCGCGTGCACCGCCGGCTGGAAGATAGATTCCGCGAAGTCCGTCGAGGTGATGCGCGCCGCGACCGAGAGCCGCTTCTTTCCGCTCTACGAGGTAGAGGAGAACGGCACGAAGTACACGATAAACGTGGAACCGAAGGGTACGCCGCTCAAGGATTATCTCATGACACAGGGCCGCTTCCGCCATATGAACGAGGAACAGGTCGCATCGCTGCAGAGGGGCGTCGACGTTGAATGGGCCTGGCTCTGCAAGCAGGCCGAACGAAGTGCGTAAATCGTAACGCGTAAATCGTAAATCGAGGCCTGATCGATTCACGATTTACGATTCACGATTTACGATTCAAGATGATTTTTCCCCGAGAGTTTTTGAAGGCAATCCCCAAGACGGATCTCCACGTCCATCTCGACGGATCCCTTCGTCTGCCCACCATAATAGAGCTGGCGAAGGAGCAGAAGCTCACCCTCCCGTCCTTCACAGAGGAGGGTCTATGCGAAACGGTCTTCAAGGAGCGCTACGGAAACCTGGTGGAGTACCTGCAGGGCTTTCAGTACACGGTGGCGGTCATGCAGACGCCCGAGGCAATCGAACGCGTCGCCTACGAGTTCGCCCTCGACAGCTTCGCCGACGGCGTCAGATACGTCGAGCCCCGCTTCGCGCCGCAGCTCAACGCGAACGCCTCGATGACTTCGGACGACGTCCTGCTCGCAGCCCACAGGGGTTTCGAACGCGCGAAGAGGGAGATAAACGCGGTGCCCGAAATAGCCTCCGGCGCACAGCCCCCCTTCGAATACGGAATAATCTGCTGCGCGATGAGGATGTTCACCGAACAGTTCGGCGCCTACTACAGGCACCTTACCGAGCTCCACCCGCACATGCCCAGCGAGGAGCTCTTCGGCCTGGCCTCTGAGGATCTCGTCCGAACGATGATCGACGTTAGGGACAACAGGGGCGTACCCATAGCGGGGTTCGATCTCGCCGGCGCCGAGGCGGGCTACCCGGCCGAGGACCACGAGCGCGCCTACGACCTCGCCCACAAGAACTTCCTCAAGAAGACGGTTCACGCCGGCGAAGCATACGGGCCGCCGTCGATATTTCAGGCGATAACCGACTGCCATGCCGACCGCATAGGCCACGGCACGCATCTCTTCGATACCAGCCTTGTGAACCTCCCGACGGAGGGTGAGCGAGAGGACTACGTCAGGGCCTTGTGGCAGTACATCGGAGACAGGCGGATAACGATCGAGGTCTGCCTCACCTCCAACCTGCAGACGATGCCTCACATACCGGACCTCGCCCACCACCCCGCCGCTCAGATGCTCGAAGACAGGCTCTCGGTTACCTTCTGCACCGACAACAGGCTAGTATCCCACACCACGTCCACCGACGAGTTCGAGCTCGCCGTGACGCACTTCCCAATAACGCCCAAGCGCCTTAAGGACATCGTGATATACGGCTTCAAGCGCAGCTTCTTCCCAGGAGATTACCTGGAAAAGAGAAAGTACATACGCGGGATAATCGATTACTACGAAGAGATGGAGAAAAAATACGGGATAGAGCGCTGACCATCGGCGGCTATTTTTTCTTCGACCTCTTGATCTCCTCCTTCACCACCGCCTGCAGGAAATCCGGATCGCGCCAGTATTTGAGCTTGCGCCCGTTGAGGAAAAAAGTGGGCGTGCCGGTTATCATCGCTTTGCGCCCGGCGTTCAGCTCCTTCTGAACCTGCGCCTCGGTCTCGGGGTCCTCCATGCAGGCGACGAAATCCTTCCTGTCCCATCCCCGCTTGTCCGCGAGCTTGAGCATGACCTCCTGATTGATGCCCCTCTGCGCGCGGAAGAGGTCGTCGTGGAAGGACCAGAAGTCGCCTCGCTTATCTGCGCATATCGCAGCCTTCGCGGCAAAACAGGCATGCCGGTGCATCGGCCTCTGCATGTCGCCGTTGCAGGCGTTGTCGAGCGGAAAGTTCACGAAGAAATAACGCACGTTCTTCTTGAACTCCTGCAGGTGAGGTTTGACGTTGAACGCGGATATGCGGCAAAACGGGCACTGGTACTCGCTGAATTCAACTATCGTGACATCCGCATCGGGGTTACCCCAGACCGCCCAGCTTTTGTCCGCGTCGACCGAATGAAGCGACTGCATGTAGAACGCCTTCACCTTCTCCGCGGTGGAAACCTCGGTGACGTTCTTCTTGTCGCCGGCCTGGACCCCCTTCATCACGATGAATGCCGCGAGGAACACGCAGCCGATGACTATTCCGTGCTTCACCACTCTCGGGGAAAAGCCGAGATTGGACGGCCTGCCGAAAACCGCCTTCGTGTAATCCTTGAAAAAATTCACGATCCCTCCGAACGGGAGTTTCAATGCCAGGAAGAAAAGGACGACCAGCGCTATGTTCACCGCGTACATGGCCAGGCACTCGATGCAAAGGACCTCGAGCACGAAGAAGGCTATGTAGGCGAGCCACATGCTGTAGAGGATCCCGCCGGCCGACATGAGCCAGGCCACCATGACCGTGGCCTTCGCCTTTCTCCCCGCGCGTGCGGAGTAGATGGCCATTCCGGCCATGCAGAGGTAGAAGGCGAACCCCCACCATGCCACCGGTATCGTCAGGAACTCTGAGTACGTGCTCGCGTTCACTATATCGCAGTTGATCTTGTCGCTTATCGCGCAGTAGCTCCCGTTCTCGAAACCCTGGCTCTTGAGACGAAAGTGCTGATGGGTGGACACCGCGGCGACCGTCGCTCCTAGTATGGCGGCTAAGGCCGCCGCAACGAGCATTCCCTTTTTCATCTTTCTCCCCCTGAACTCTGCTCCCCCGATCAAAGGAATCCATTAGACGGGGCTTTTCTGCGCCGGATACTAAGAACCGGAACCGTTAGCGAAGTCGGTCGCCAGCCTCTCGAATGTAACGCCCTTTAGATAGAGCTCGACGTCCCCCTGCAGCTTTTTCCAGTACGGCGCCACCGGACACCTGTGCCGCTGCTCGCAGCTTTTTTCCCCGTCGTCGCAGCGGTTCAGGGCGAAACCGCGGTTCACCGCCTGTATAACATCGAGTATTGATATCCGCGCGGACGGCTTGGCAAGCCTGTAACCCCCGCGGGGACCCGGAAGCGACTCAACTATCCCGCTGTGGACGAGCTTCGGGAGTATGATGGCGAGGAAATTCACCGGAATCCCGAATTCCTCCGCTATTATCCTCTTGGAGAGCACCCTGCTCTCGTTCGCCGCCATGACCACGACGGCCCTCACCCCGTAATCGATCTCGCGCGACACCTGCATGATTTCCCCCGTTCTACCAGTCTATGAAGCTGCGCAGCTTCTTGGCGCGGCTCGGGTGTCTCAGCTTCCTCAAGGCCTTGGCCTCTATCTGGCGGATGCGCTCGCGCGTCACCGAAAAATCACGGCCGACCTCCTCGAGCGTGTGGTCTGATTTCTCCCCTATGCCGAAGCGCATTCGCAAGACCTTCTCCTCGCGCGGCGTCAGGGTTGCAAGAACCCCACGCGTCTGCTCAGAGAGGTTCATGTTCACAACCGCCTCCGAAGGGGAGGCGATCGACTTGTCCTCGATGAAATCGCCCAGGTGGCTGTCCTCCTCCTCGCCTATAGGGGTCTCGAGAGAGATCGGCTCCTTCGCGATCTTGAGGACCTTCCGCACCTTCTCTAGCGGCAACTCCATCTTCATCGCTATCTCTTCCGGAAGCGGCTCGCGCCCGAGCTCCTGGACGAGGTAGCGCGAGGTGCGCACCAGCTTGTTGATCGTCTCGATCATGTGGACCGGTATCCTTATGGTCCTGGCCTGGTCCGCTATGGCGCGCGTTATCGCCTGCCTGATCCACCACGTGGCATAGGTGGAGAACTTATAGCCGCGGCGGTACTCAAATTTGTCGACCGCCTTCATGAGGCCTATGTTACCCTCCTGGATGAGATCGAGGAACTGCAGGCCGCGGTTCGTGTACTTCTTCGCTATCGATACCACGAGCCTCAGGTTCGCCTCGACGAGCTCGTTCTTCGCCCTCTCGGCGAACTGCTCGGCGCGCTTGATCTCGCGGTAGGTCTTTCTGAGCCCCTCGATATGCTGTCCGGCGTCCTTCTCCAGACGGCGCATCTCCGCGTCGGCCTTCGTAAAGGCCTCGAATACGGACGCTATCTCGTCGCGCGAAAGCCCGCTCTCCTTAATGAGCTTGCGCTGCTGGTAGTCCGTGCGTTTGTACTGCTTCATGAGCTGCTTTATCCCGTCTTCCTTGCAGCCCAGCTTCTTCGCGCAGTCGCGTATGACTCGGTGGCTCGACTCGCCCTGCTCTATGCCCTTGTGAAGCGCCTCTATTATCTCGTTGATCGTGCGCGAGGAGAGCCCCATCTCCTTGAAGCACTCGATCATCTTGTGCTGGGCCTCGTCGTGTTTGACCTGCGCCAGGGCCTTCGCCTTCTCGGAGGCGGAGGCGTGCGAAAGCTTCACCGAGGCCTCCCGGCGCTGCCGGTCGACGAGCCTCACGCGGCTCATGAGCTTTAATATGCGCAGCCTGTGTCCGGCCTCGTCGAAGTTCTCGATATCCTCCTCGATATCCTCGGCATCCCGTATGATCGATATGACCCTGATCTTGTTTCGCGAGAGGGCGTCGCCGAGGGACAGCACCTTCTGAACTCCCAGCGGCGAGGAGAGGAGGATGTTGAACATCTCGTTCTGGCCCTGCTCTATGCGCTTGGCTATCTCGACCTCGCCCTCGCGCGTCAGGAGAGCCACCTGACCCATCTTACGCAGGTACATGCGCACCGGGTCCACGGTGCGCCCGCCGTAATCGACCTCGTCGGCCACGGCTACCTGTTCCTCGACGCGTTCCTTGACCTTGGGGGCGCTCTTGAGGAGCTTGCCCTCCTCCTCGTTCTCGACGATCTCGATGTCCATGTCGTCGAATATCGATAGCACGTTGTCGAGCTGGTCGGACGAGACCATATCGGCCGGGAGGGCGTCGTTGACCTCTTCGACGGTGAGGAAGCCCTTCGCCTTGCCGGTAGTGATCAGGTTTTTCACCTCTTTGATCTCGGCCGCCTTCTTATCCGTGTTTGCCGTCGCGCTCACTTAAACCTCCGTTTCAGGTTGGGAGTTCATTCCACAAAACCAAATCCGCCCTTGAACTCGTCAGACCGACCTCATCGCGGATTTCGTGCGGGTTGCCAACGCGCCCTTCTCCTCGAGCAGCTTCATGAGCCTCGCGTCGTCGCCCTCGTTCTCCGCCCTGCGTATCTCGTCGTTGAGCTCCTCCAGCCTCGCAAGGGAGGGCCGCCTTCGTATCGCCGCCGTGCAGTCCGCGATCAGGTCAGCCACGTCCTCGTCCGCGATGCGCTCGCCCTCCATGGCGATCTGCCTCAGCTGAAGGGAGAGCTCGGCATCCTCGACGCCTTCCATGACGTCGGCGAGCTTCAGGCCCCGGTTTTCCCCGCGGAAGCGATAAACGAGATTCGCCACCGTCTTGCACCATGGGTCCGCGAAGTCGTCGGGCGAAAGCTCATCGAATATTCGGTCCGCCGATTCCGGACGCGAGATCATGAGCTCGGCGAGCATGCGCTCCGCGGAAGGAGGGGTCTTATCCTGCATCTGCGGGGCCTGCTTCCCAACAACCGACGCTGGCATCCTGCCCGACTTCACGGCCGACTCCACCGCGCTTTCCGCCACGTCTATCCGCCTGGCCACGTGCCTCACGTAGATGCCCCGCTCCGCGGGATCGGTCAGCGCTCGCAACATGGGGACTATCGCACCCATAGCGGCCGACCTCCCGGCGGAATCCCCGCCCGTGGATTCGATCGTGCGCTCCACGAAATACTCGAAGAGCGGCGGCGCCGCCGCGAGCCTTTTGCGGAAGGCCTCCGCGCCCTCCTTTTTGACCAGCGAATCCGGGTCCTCGCCGCCGGGCAGAGGAGCCACCCTAGGCGACACCCCTTCGGCCAGAAAAACCTCCAGGGCGCGCGCGGCAGCACGTCTCCCCGCCTCATCGCCGTCGAATACGACTGTGATGTTGCGCGTCATGCGCTTGATCAGGCGCACATGACCCGCCGTCAATGCTGTACCCAGTGGTGCAACCACGTTCTCCAGCCCGGCCTGATGCAGGGCTATGAGATCGATGTTCCCCTCGACCAAAACTGCGCAATCCGCAGTTCTTATGGCGCCCTGCGCACGGTTTAAGCCGTAGACGCAGTTCGACTTGTGGTAGATGAGCGAATCCGGCGAGTTTATGTACTTCGCCGGCTCGTCGCCGTCCAGCGCCCTTCCCGAAAAACCCAACACCTCGCCGCGCGCGGATATTATCGGAAACATTATCCGGTTGCGGAAGAAGTCGTAGTGCCCGCCGCCGTCCCTCTTCTTCACGAGGCCAAGCTCAGCCGCGCATGAGACAGGGGCGCCCTTGGCCGCCAGGTGGGCGGAGAGCATCTCCCAGCTGTTGTCGGCGTATCCGAGAAAATGTTGCTTCCAAATTTCCTCAGATATTCCGCGCCCTTGGAGATATCGCCTCGCCTTTGCCCCGACATTTTCGTCTGAAAGCCTGGATGCGAACCAGTCCCTGGCGATCTCGTTTATGCGGAGCATGTACCGCTTCTTTCGGCTGGATTCCTCCTCCCTGGCCGCCTCCTTGGGGTCCAGGTTTGCCGGTATCTCAATTCCGGCCCGCCCTGCGAGATGCCTGACGGCCTCAGAGAAGGATAGTCCGTCGAATTTCATCGCGAACGCTATTACGTCGCCGCCCTCGCCGCAGCCGAAGCAGTGAAATATACCCTTCTCATCGCTGACGTTGAACGAAGGCGTCTTCTCGTTGTGAAACGGGCAGCATCCCTTGTAGTTGCGCCCCGCGCGCTTAAGGGGAACCCGCTCGCCGATGTATCCGACGATAGATATGCGGTCCTTTATGTCGGCAAGAAGCCTTTTGCTGAACATTTTAGAGAGCCCGAGGCCGGATCAAAAGCAACACAATAAACACGAGGCACGAGGAGGGTTAGACCCTTAAGACGCGCCTTGCCCATTCACAAGCTGCGGGCGCTCCCTCCTCATGCCTCGCTATGGAGTTCAGTAACCCCTGACCTTCTTCTTCTTCGCAGCCGCGCGCTTTTTCTTCTCCTTGATCGACGGCTTCTCATAATACTCGCGCTTGCGTAGATCCGAGAGAATCCCGCCCTTCTCGCACTGCTTCTTGAAACGGCGCAAGGCCTGCTCGAAGGTCTCGCCTTCGCGCACTTTGATTCCGGGCATTTAAAATCACCACCCTTCGTGAAAAACCGATTAAAGTCGGGGATTTGTATCAGAAGCGGTCCGCTTGTCAAGAAGAGAGGTCGGTATAAAACCCTTATTTTTCTTCTTTAAAGTTCTACTTTTTCTGTTTTTAGCCTCTAGGGGCCGTTCGCGAGAACAAACTCAGCGACTCCACGTGGAACGTCTGGGGAAACATGTCTATCGGGAGCGATTTTACCAGGTGCCAGCCGCGCACCGCGAACTCGGCCGAGTCGCGCGCGAGGGTGGCCGGGTCACAGGAGACGTAGAGTATCGCCTCGGGTGAAAGCGAGGCGATTCGCTCAATGGCTTCGCCGCATCCCTTTCTCGGCGGATCGACGAGGAGAACGTCGCACCCGCCCCGAACCCTCCTCGGCGCCTTGTCGGCCGGCGCGCATATGAACTCCACGTTGCATACGTTCTCCATTTCCTGCCTTTTTCTGGCCGCATCCACCGCGCGCGAATCGACGTCGGAGGCGAAGACGCAGCCGGCGACCTTCGCAACGGGGAAGGTCAGGTTCCCCGCACCGGCGTAGAACTCGAACACGGTGGAGTGCGGGACTTCCGACAGCCACTCGGCCACGACCCTCTTGAGGTTCTCGTTCTGCTCCGTGTTAACCTGCGCAAAGGACCCGGCAAACTCGGGACGCGAAAAAGACCCTATGGATATGCCGCGGTCGCGCGCAGAGATCTCGAGGCGGCGCCTCGCGAGTTCGTCGTTGATCCCATCCTCGGCGATGGCACAGCGCTCGAATTCGACGACCTCCTTTGATTTCTGCCTGTAAAATCCCACGCGGCCCTTTGAATCGACGTGCAGCTGTATCCGGTTTCTGTAGTTCCACTGCTTCGGCGAAGGAAGCGTATCGAAGACCCCTGGCTCGGCGATCTTGCCTATCCTCTCGAGCGCCTCCTTGAGGATGGTGCGCTTCGCGCGAAGCTGGGCGTCGTAGGAGATGTGCTGCCACTGGCAGCCGCCGCATCTCCCGAACACCGGACATGCGGGCTTTGTGCGGCACGGCGACGGCTCAATTATATCTTCTATGGAGGCCTCTGCGTATCCGCCGTGATCCTTTGTCACCCTGACGCTTAAGACGTCCCCGGGGGCCGAAAAGGGGACGAAGATCCTCTTTCCGTCTGAAACCCCGATCCCGCTGCCGCCGTGGATCAGCTTTTCTATCGTGATTTTGAATAGTTGTGACATGGGGCCGAATCAAACACGCAAGCCTTCCCATCGCAAGCATTATCCATATGTTTATACGACGTCTTTTTTCTTGTAATCCTGGTCCGGTCGCATAGAATACCCCTCCATGAAGCCGGTGTTCGTGGCGAAAAAGAATCATCGCCCGACATCCTTGGAATGGGATGGGTCGCACCGGCTCCGCTCCGACGAGATCGTCTTCACGCCAGCCTGTCAGCACCTCCCCGGTTTTCACACGATACCCCGCATGACGCCGTGGGAACGTCTGGGCCTCTGGTTCATCATCGATTTCTAACCCGCCTTCCCGGAATTTCCGAACTGCACGCGCGCGCCAGGCCTTTAAACGGCCGGGTTCATCTAGCGTGTAAAATGAAAACCAGGAAGGAGAACCGAATGAGCACCACCATATCTTCGAAGGTGCCGGATCCGATCACGGCTTATGTATGGGCGGACACGAACCGCGTCACGAGCGACGCGAAGTTTCATGAAGTGATAATAGGAAGTCTACTGCCGGACGCTAAGGAACCCTGGGGCACGTGGGCGAAGGTGGACGGCCGCACGAAGCTAGGCGGCGTCTTCAAGTGGGAACCCTTCGTCAACACGACGCTTCCACGCCTCCCGAGAAACTTGGGCGACGGGATCTCCGGCGACAACATAATGGCAGGCGCCTCGATAGCGGCCGGCGTCTCCAAGCCCCCCAAGGGGGGGTATCCGACAAACGACGGCTTCGACCAGGTTCAGCTCTACAATTCGCTCACCAGCATCCAGCTGTACCTGGTGAACCTCGGGTTCGACGTAGCCTCGATAATCGGGAACAGGCACGGGGGAAAGCACCACCCCGTCTCCGCGCACGCGAACGCAATCGACGATCTCAACGCCTGGTATTCGCCCCAGTCGTGCGACCTGACATTCGGGACATCGAAAGGCAAGTGGCACCTCGCCTCAGACAACGACGTCTCGAACCACGAATTCGGCCACCTGCTCCTCGATCACGTGAACAGGGGACTTTCCGGCTGGTACTCAGGCGAGGGAGGTGCGATCCACGAAGGCTTCGGCGACGCACTGGCCGCCCTCTACGCGAACGACCCTGAGGTCAGCGAGGACTTCGTTCCGGCCCTCGGCGACCCGGCGGACAAGGGCAAGGGGCTGCGCACCCTGGAAAATTCGCTGCGGCTCAAGGATGTCGGAAACGAGGTCCACGACAGGGGACAGGTATACGGCGGCTTCTGGTGGAGCGTGAAGAAGAGGATCGAAGGCTCTTTCGGCATCAGCGGGCGCAAGGCGGCAGACATAACGATCAAAATGCTCGTCAACCACGGATCGTTCTACAGGACCACGAAACCCAAGCCCGCCGATTTCGTGAAGGCGGTCGTCGCAGGGACCCTGGCCCTGAAGGAGGAAGGCGGGAAGCTCGGAGTTCCCTTCGAGGAACTCAAAGCCCAGATCGTCAAGGAAGCGATCGCGCGCGGCCTCATCAGGAAGGCCTCGGAGGCCGAAGGAAAGATAAAGAAGAAAAAGGTTTTGATGGGAGCCGGACAGATCGTCGACTCCGTCGCCGCGACGAGTTCAAGACTTTCGTTCACGAGCATGGGGATAGTCAAGGCGATAGGCGGAAGCCGTGAGGACTACCAGCAGTGGTACTCGACCGCCGACGGGCAGAAGGTCAGGGTCGTGGGCGGCGGCATGACCATATACCGCAACGCCATGGGGCGCGAGACCGATTCCTCCACCGATGACGTCCGCTCAATCAAGTTCGGAGAGATCATAGAACAGCGCAACATCGAGGCGTACGACGCCTTGAAGCTGGTGCAGAGAAAGGCCTCCCGAGAGCTCCTCAGGGTGACTCAGCAGAAGGCCTCGCTCGAAAAGCTGGCCGTGAAGAGCAGGGCTGACCGGGAGAACCTCAAGCAGATGCAGATGGAATACCGCGTCGCACTCGCCGCGACCGAGAAGGCCGCAAAGCTCGAGAAAAGCGGCGTAAGCCTGGTCCTTTTGCCTGGGGAGAAGGAGCTCTCCTACGAGTTCAAGATGGGGCTGTCGCTCTATTACGTGAACTCCCGGACCGGCAGGGTCAGGATAGAGAACGACGTGAAGTGGGATTGACGCGTATCTTACGCGGTCACCTGCCGAAACGGCCGCGCTTCAGTATCGTGTTCGAGAAGGCGAGCGCCTCCTGGTAGACCTCCACCAGGGGGCGCCTCTTTTTCGAGGCCAGCCTCCTCAAGTCCTCGTATTCCGGCATCACCTTCACCATCTCTCCTGAGGCGTCGCGGCCTACCTTGAACGAGACCCCGCGCATGCTCGCCTTGCCCTTCACCAGTTCTCGCAAAAGCACCTTGCGTTCGACCGGCCAGTAGCGAACGCCGAAAGAAGTCGTGTGGCGAAGCAGGGAGCCGGCAACCGCCTCCTTTGCCGACCAAGGCGCCACGGCCACGATCTTGACGCCGGGCCTGCCCTTCTTCATCTGCACCGGCTCCATGTGAGCATCGACAGCTCCGGCGTCGAAAGCGCGCGCCAAGGCGTTTTCGAAGAGCTCCGGGCTCATGTCGTCTATCTCCGTCTCTATGACAACCGAGGAAAATCACTCGCCTATCATGAGCCTCAGGGCGTTTGGCATCCCCGGTATGACCCTGTCTCCGAAACCGTAGCCGACCCTGTCCACCCTCTGCAGAGGACAATCGCCGAAGTGAGATGCCGTGCTTGCAAGGATGGCCGCGCCTGTCGGGGTCACTATTTCCTCCTTCACCGCGGAGCGCTCGAGCGGAATGCCCTTCAGGATCTCGAGCGTAGCGGGGGCAGGCACCGGCAGCGTGCCGTGCGCGCACTTTATTACGCCGCGGGACATAGGAAGGGGGGAGGAATGGATCTCGCCGAGGTCGAAGAAGTCGAAGCCTATAGCAGCGCCGACCACGTCGACTACGGAATCCGCAGCGCCGACCTCGTGGAAGTGGACGCGGTCGAGCGGCACGCCGTGGACGGAGGCCTCCGCACGGGCGAGGCAGGCGAATATCGCGCGCGCCGTCTCCCTCACCGGCTTCGAAAGCCGGCTCTTTTTTATCGCCGAATCGAGGCTCCTATAGTCGTCGGCCTCCGGCTCGCGCGAGACCTCGACCCTTATGTTCGTGCCCCTGATCCCGCCGGGCTTACGGACCCGGCAAATCTCAAAGCGACCGACGGGAACCTTTTGCAGCTCCGACTTGAGTTTTGCCAGGGGAAGGCCGGCGTCGACGAGGCTGCCCAGGACCATGTCGCCGGAGACGCCGGAAAAGCAGTCGAAATACGCAGTGGTCATTGCCGAAAACCCTCCAATGCCCATCTCTAGTTAAACCGGTTCGCCAGCGCAACACGCAAATGCCCTCTGATGGCCCCGCAGAAAACGGGCAACATTCCTGCGCCACTTGCCGACAAAAGTCCTGCGTGTTAAAGGCGCACCCGAATCCATGCCTGACGATATAAACAAAGCGGCGCTCTCGAGCGGATGGGCAATCTTCCTCAGCTCGGTACAGCCGGACCAAAGGGCGGATCCCCAGCTCTTCGGAAACGAGCTCATGCGCCCGCTCTCCGATGAGTTCGTCTCCTGGGCTGGCACGAAGCCGGACCTCGTCGGCGCCGACGATTCCACTATCGCAAGGCGTTTTGCTTCGGCGCTCTCGCTGTTCGCGGAGCGCTACGACCTCGTGTCGAGACAAGCAAACGGAATAGCCGATGGCGCGGTAGCCGGCGCCTGGCACCTTTATCTTGAAAGGGAACCGCCACCCTCCTCCGCAGGCGAGTCCCCCCTTGCCGGATATGTCGCATCGCTTGTCGATAACGGCCGGGAGAAGGAGGCCGGGATTCTGAGCCGCATCCTCTTCGCGCGCTGGGAGGAGGATTCGAGGATAGACGCGGCCATAGAGAAGCTGACCAAAGAGGCCCTTTCAGGGCCGGTGCCTGTAAAGATATCGCTCCTCGGAAAAACCGAGGGGCACAAAACGAAACTGACGCTCGACAACCCAGGTGCGGCGAGGGCCCTGTTGGAGGACCACCTTGGAAGCCGCGTCACGGTGAGCGACCTCATTGAGCTCATGGATATCGGCTCGCCGCTGATGCCGCTGAAGGAGATCGTTATAGAACGCTTCTCAGCCGCCGGCGAGACACCGAATCTGACGGTCAGCGGCACCTATGCGGGGCATGCCGGCGAGGACAACTCCACGTCCTATAAAATTAATATCCGCCTCGGTCCTGACGGAAGGCCCGATATATCCTACCGAACCATCGAGATCGATCCGGTCTATCGCGGAGGCGGCATGGCGGCGCGATCGGTCCTTGCCCTGGCTCTCTTTGCGAGGCGCCACGGAGTCGACGGATGGGCGGATATCGCCGCTAACATGGGGATATTCGCCTGGTCCAAACTCGGCGCGAGATTCAACCCGAAACATCTCAAGAAAGCGCTGTATCTTATCGAGGAGCTTGAGGAGAACGGAATAGCGCCGAACATCGACCTCGACGACATCGATCCCGAGGACATCGACAGCATCGCCGATTTCTGGAT
>DAONII010000014.1:0-5165 GCA_035405085.1 bacterium
GCGGCGTCGTCTATCTCACCGCTGTCATCTATTCCCTTGAGCAACCCGGGAAACCTCTCCTCCGCATGGCGCACGAGCCCGGCGAGAAAAGGGCCAACTTGACCCATTGCCACGTCGTCGAGCTTTCCCGACACCCCAGCGTAGATCTGGAGCACCTGCTCGGATAGCCTCATAGGCTGATACTGCCCCTGTTTGAGAAGCTCAGTCAGCCTCTCGCCTCTCTGCAGTTGTCTCTTCGTCGCCTGGTCGAGCTCCGCGCCGAACTGAGAGAAGGCGGCCATCTCCCTGTACTGCGCGAGGTCCAGGCGCAGCGTGCCGGCCACCTTCTTCATCGCCTTCTTCTGAGCGGAGCCGCCGACGCGGGAGACAGAAAGCCCGACGTTCATCGCGGGGCGCACGCCGGCGTAGAAGAGGTCGGTCTCGAGGTAGATCTGGCCGTCCGTTATCGAGATGACGTTCGTGGGTATGTAGGCGGAGATGTCTCCCGCCTGAGTCTCGATTATGGGAAGGGCGGTGAGCGAGCCACCTCCGTTCCCCCCGGAGAGCTTCGCCGCGCGCTCGAGCAGGCGCGAGTGCAGGTAGAATACGTCGCCCGGAAAGGCCTCGCGGCCCGGGGGCCGGCGCAGCAAAAGCGAGAGCTCGCGGTATGCCACGGCGTGTTTCGAGAGGTCGTCGTAGACCACCAGCGCGTGCCGCCCGCTGTCGCGGAAGAACTCACCCATCGTTACGCCGGAATAAGGCGCTATGTACTGGAGAGGAGCGGGGTCGGATGCTCCGGCGACGACGACGGTCGTGTATTCCATCGCGCCGTGGGCGCGCAGGCGGTCGACAACGCGCGCCACGGTGGAGGCCTTCTGCCCTATAGCGACGTAGATGCAGAAGACGTCGCCCCCCTTCTGGTTTATAATCGTGTCGACCGCTATCGCGGTCTTTCCTGTCTGGCGGTCGCCGATTATCAGCTCGCGCTGGCCCCGACCGATCGGCGTCATTGAATCTATCGACTTGATGCCGGTCGCGAGCGGCTGGTGGACCGGGCGGCGCGCCACTATCCCCGGCGCCTTGATCTCTATCTTGCGCATCTCGTCGGATTTTATCTCTCCCTGGCCGTCAATCGGCTCGCCGAGCGCGTTCACGACCCGGCCTATGACGCCCATGCCCACCGGAACGGAGGCGATGCGCCCGGTGCGGCGAATCTCGTCCCCCTCGCGCAGCTCGATGTCCTCGCCGACGACCGCTATGCCCACGCTCTCCTCTTCGAGGTTGAGGACGATGCCAGACACGTTGTGCGGAAAAGACACGAGCTCGCCTGCCATCGCTCCGGAGAGGCCGTAGGCGTGTACGACGCCGTCTCCCACCGAGACGATCTGTCCGGTCTCGTCGGCCACCGTCTTCGCATCGTAGTCCCGGATCTGCTCCTTTATGATCCGGCTTATCTCGTCCACTTTTATTTCCATCGCAGCCCCCGCACGTCATCGTGCATTCGTCACGCGGTCTCTCCTTCCCGCCTAGACAAGGTCCTCCTTCATCCTCTCGAACTTGCCCCTCAGGCTCGCATCGTATCGCGAGTCCCCCACCGATAGGGAGAATCCGCCGAGCAGCTCCGCGTCCACGCAAACTTCGCAGCGCGCGTCCATCTTCACCAGTTCGGAGAGCATCTTCTCGATCCTTCGCTTTATCTCATCGGCCATCTCCCCCTGGGCCACCTTCGCCTCCGCCTGCACGAGTTTCGCGTGCTGCCTGACCCTGAGCTCGAAATCCGACGCCAAAAATGGGAGCAGGCTCACCCTGCCCTTTTCGACGAGGAGCTTCAACGCGTTAGAGGTCTCCTCCGAAAGGCCGGCGGCCCTGGCTATCATGTCTGCCACGGAAACGCGCCTTGCAGTGTCCACGCGCTCGTCGGAGAGCCCCTTTATGAAAAGTGGCAGCTTCTTTGCCAGCTCTCCTATCGCCTGCACCTCGGAGGAAACCCTCTCGAGAGAACCCCGATCGAGCGAGAGCTCAAAGAGGGCCCCGGAGTAACGCTTTGCGACTACCCTGCCTTTCACAGCACCCCCTCGGCCCTCAACTCGGCCACGCGCTCCTCGACGATCCCGCGGAGTTCGGAGAGGCCTAACTCCACGATTCGGCGGCGCTCCTCCTCGCTCATCTCCTCGCGCAGAATGCCCTCGGCCTTTCGGAAGGCCCTCTCCAGAATCTCCCTCCTCGTTCTGGCCGAGGCCTGCGCCGCCTCCTCCTTCACCTGCCTCTTCGCCGAATGGATTATCCCGGAGGCCCTGCGCCTCGCGTCGTCGTAGATGTGCGCGCACTCGTTGCGGCAGGCTATCTCCATCACCTTGCGGCGTTCGGAGAGATCCGCCTCTAGGTTCCTTATGTCGGCGCGGTCCTTGAGGAGCCTAGCCCTGGCGTTTCGCCGCTCTCGCCCGGCCGAGACCATCTGTTTCTTCAAGTTGGCCCTTCTGGCATAGAGAAATCGGCGCACCGTCTTCCTCATGCTCCACACTATTATGACGATCAGTATGGAGAAGTTGATGCAGCCGAATATGAATATCTCGAACTTTGTCATGTCATCGTCGGGTTTCAGCAGGGCGTATTCGGTTCGCTATGTCGTCCGCAAGAATCTCGGACTCGACCTCGATGACCATCTCCGCGACCTCCTCGGAGGACTCCACAGACACCTCGGTAGTATCGAGCATTCGCCTGGCCGCCTCGCGCGCTTCGGCGACGATCTTCTCCGCGTCCTTTCTCGCCTCGGTGAGCTTTCGCTCCCTCGCTTGCTCTCCCTCCTTTATCACCGCGCTTATGGCGAGCGACCGCTCGCCCTCCACCCTCTCCGCCTCGGCATTCTTGTCCCGCGCGTCCGCGCGCGCGTCGCTCGTGTACTGGGCCCGGCGGTCGATGATCCTGAGCACCGGCCTGAAGACGAGCAGGTGCAGGACCGCCATCGTGGAAATAAAAACGCCCAACTGAACGAATATCGTCCAGTCGGGCATGAGTTCGATCTTCAAGGCCATTACCGCCAGCATCTGCTTTCGCTCCCCCCGGGCTCGCCTACATCATGAGCGAATCCTCGCCTTCGTCCGCATATATCGGCTCACCCTCGTTCGAGCCGAGGCCCTCTCCGGGCCGTGCGGAGGTGGAGTCCTGAGCCTCCTCCAACATCCTGCTCTGTCCCTGGAATACGGCTCCCTCCTCGATGACCAGAGCCGGGGAGACTATGTCGGCCATGAGCCGGCTTCCTCGGTGCAGCTCGATCTTTCTCTTCGCCTCGACTATCCCCTGTATGGAGCCGTCGACTATGAGGGTATCAACCTGGACCCTGGCGTTTATATGTGCTTCGCTGCCGACTACGAGAGTCCCATCGGAGAGTATCTCGCCCCTGAAGTCTCCGTTTATCTGCACGGTGCCGTCGAAGGTTAGCTTGCCCTCGAAACTGCAACCCCTGTCGAGCAGGCCGTTTAGCTGGTATTCATCCTTGTTGCGTCCCATTTTTGCCTCCTCACTTCGTGATCTGGCTGTATATCCTTCCCAGGTCCTGTGCCGAGTAGTAGTCTATTATTATCCTGCCGCCTGCACCCTTCGTTTCCAGGTGCACCTTCGTGCCGAGCGCGCCCTTCATCTTCTCGACTATCTCGTTCAGCTGCGCGGAGAGCGCCGGTTTTTTACCTGCGGCCCTCTTACCACCACCGACATAGGACTGCACCATTTTTTCGACGTCGCGCACGGTGGGCAGCTCGCGTATCATCCGCTCTCGGAATTTGAGCTGATCGTGCAGGTTCTCCAGCGCCAGTATAGCGCGCGCATGTCCCGCTGAATAGCGCCCGCCGGCGACGTCCTCCTGCACCACCCGCGGCAGCGAGAGAAGCCTAAGCCCGTTCGCGACCGCGGAACGCGACTTTCCGACCTTCTTCGCTACGTCATCCTGTGTGTATCCGAACTGCTCCATCAGGTCCTTGTACGCCCGCGCCTCCTCTATAGGATTTAAGTCCTCGCGCTGTATGTTTTCGATTATGGATAGTGCCAGAAGAGCCTCGTCGTCCACGTCCTTCACCACTACCGGCACCTCCTCCAGCCCCGCCAGCCTCGACGCGCGCAGCCTCCTCTCGCCGGCGATCAGCTCGAAGCGCCCGTCCTTCATCGTGGAGACTATGAGCGGCTGTATGAGGCCCTGCTCCCGTATCGAATCCGAAAGCTCGCGTATCTTCTGCTCGTCGAATACGGTCCTCGGCTGGAACCTGTTGGGCAAAACGGAATCTATCGAGACCCTCCTGTAATTTTTTTCCTGCGTCTCCTTTGCCTCCATGACGGCAGGCGGAATCAACGACTCCATCCCCCTTCCAAGGCCGCGCTTGAGCTGCATGGGTACCTCCATTTATATTAATAATAACAAATACTTACGCAATATCAACGCCTCTTTCGCCGACCTCCTCGGCAGGTGAAATCGCCGCCGGCTTATCGTCCATACGCGGGCCACGGCTCATCACCTCGTTTGCAAGCTCGAAATAGCTCGCCGCTCCCTTTGAACTCACGTCGTATAAGAGTATCGGCTTTCCGTGGCTCGGCGCCTCGCTGAGCCTAACGTTCCTCGGTATGACTACATGGAATACGGAGTCCTTGAAGTGATTGCGGATCTCGTCTTGTACCTGATGTGATAGTTTGTTTCTCGCATCGAACATCGTGAGCACTATTCCTCTGATTCTCAGCTGCGGGTTGATGCGGCTCTTCACGAGCGATATCGTTCGCTGAAGGTCCGCAATCCCCTCCATAGCATAATATTCGCACTGCACCGGGATCAGCACCGACTCCGCGGCGGATAGCGCATTTAGCGTAAGCAGGCCCAGCGACGGGGGGCAATCTATTATTATGTAGTCGAAGTCTGCGTCGACTGACTCGAGAACTTGCCTGAGGCGTGTTTCACGTGAAACAACTCCGACGAGCTCTATCTCTGCACCGACGAGGGATGGATTTGAGGCGACGACCTTGAGGTAGGGCAATTCAGTATCCTGGAGTATCGTGGACAGCTGCACATCATCTATCAGTACATTGTAGATGCTCTCCGGCACATTGTGTTTGTCAAAGCCCATTCCCGTGGTCGCGTTGCCTTGAGAGTCGAGGTCGATCAGGAGCGTTCGCTTTTCGGCAGCCGCAAGGGCAGCTGAAAGGTTGAT
>DAONII010000014.1:5265-13531 GCA_035405085.1 bacterium
AAAGATTATTTATTTTAACAACTTACATAGGAGGTAAGAGTATGGCGAGCCCGAAGATCAGACCACTGCAGGACCGCATCCTGGTCAAGCGCCTCAGCGAAGAGGAGAAGACCAAGGGCGGAATCATCATCCCGGACTCTGCAAAGGAGAAACCGCAGGAGGGTGAAGTGATGGCGGTAGGCAACGGCAAGGTTATGGACAACGGCACGAAGTTGGCCCTCGAAGTCAAGGCAGGCGACCGCATACTGTTCTCCAAGTATTCCGGCACCGAGGTGAAGATCGACGGAGAGGAATACACGATCATGCGCGAGGACGACATCCTCGGCATAGTGACGAAGTAAACAGACAACGCATCATATATAAGGAGACACACCATGTCAGCAAAGGAACTTCTGTTCAGCCAGGACGCCCGCGACAAGATTCTGCGGGGCGTCAACGCGCTCGCGGACACCGTGAAGGTGACGCTCGGCCCCAAGGGTCGCAACGTAGTGCTCGATAAGTCGTTCGGCTCGCCCATCGTGACGAAGGATGGCGTGACGGTCGCCAAAGAGATCGAGCTCTCCGACCGCTTCGAGAACATGGGCGCCCAGATGGTCAAGGAGGTCGCGAGCAAGACGAGCGACATCGCCGGCGACGGCACGACCACCGCAACAGTGCTCGCGCAGTACCTGTATTCCGAAGGCTCCAAGCTCGTGGCCGCCGGCCACAACCCGATGGCGCTCAAGCGCGGCATCGACAAGGCGGTTGCCTACACGATCGATGAGCTGAAGAAGCTCTCCAAGCCCACGAAGGACCGCAAGGAGATTGCACAGGTAGGCACGATATCGGCCAACAACGACGAGACGATCGGCACGATCATCGCCGAGGCGATGGAGAAGGTCGGCAAGGAAGGCGTCATCACGGTCGAGGAGGCCAAGGGCATGGAGACGACGCTCGACGTCGTCGAGGGCATGCAGTTCGACCGCGGCTATCTCTCCCCGTACTTCGTGACTGATCCGGAGCGCATGGAATCGGTTCTTGAGAACCCCTTCATCCTTCTCAACGAAAAGAAGATCAGCAACATGAAGGACCTCCTCCCGATCTTGGAGCAGGTTGCCAAGATGGGCCGCCCGCTGCTCATCATCTCCGAGGACGTCGAGGGCGAGGCGCTGGCCACGCTGGTCGTCAACAAGCTGCGCGGCACGCTGCAGGTAGCGGCTGTCAAGGCTCCTGGCTTCGGCGACCGCCGCAAGGCCATGCTCGAGGACATCGCCACCCTGACCGGCGGCAAACTCATCGCCGAGGAGCTGGGGATCAAGCTTGAGGGCGTAACGCTCAAGGATCTCGGCCAGGCGAAGCGCGTCACGATCGACAAGGAGAACACCACGGTCGTCGACGGCTCCGGCACGAAGGACATGATCGAGGGGCGCATCAAGCAGATCCGCGCCCAGATCGAAGAGACCACCTCCGACTACGACCGCGAGAAGCTGCAGGAGCGACTCGCGAAGCTCGTGGGCGGCGTAGCTGTTATCAACGTGGGCGCGGCAACGGAGACCGAGCTCAAAGAGAAGAAGGCCCGCGTAGAGGACGCGCTGCACGCGACCCGCGCCGCGGTCGAAGAGGGCATAGTCGCCGGCGGCGGCGTGGCCCTTATCCGCGCTACCGGCAGCCTCGAGAACCTGCGCAGCAAGTGCTCCGAAGGGGAGTGGGAGGGCGTTGAGATCGTAAGGCGCGCCGCCGAGTTCCCCTGCCGCTGGATCGCGAACAACGCCGGCTGGGAAGGCGCCATCGTCGTGAACCACGTTAAGGGCACGAAGGGCAATGAGGGCTTCAACGCGCAGAACTGCAAGTACGAGGACCTCATGTCGTGCGGCATCATCGACCCCACGAAGGTCATCCGCTCGGCGCTTCAGAACGCCGCTTCGGTCGCCGGCCTCATGATCACCACCGAGGCGATGGTCACCGAGAAGCCGAAGGAGGAGAAGGCTATGCCCCCGATGCCGCACGGCGGCGGAATGGGCGGCATGGGTGGAATGGGCGACATGTACTAAGGTTTGGTCGTCTGAAGATGAGAAAGAGCAAAAGGCGGTCCCGCAAGGGACCGCCTTTTTTGTCTCGGTTTTCTTGACGTCAAGAAAATCAACGTGTTACAATGCGCCCACTTTCGGGGGCGAGTTGAAGAGAAACTGCACCTTCAAAGCTACGTTCTGCGCGGCCTTGCTGGCTTTCACATTTTTTTCCGCTCCCGCATGGGCAGCGGACTTCACGGTACACGGCTATTACAGGCTGCGGGTAGTCGGCAACGACAACCTCGACCTCTTCAAGGACAGCTCCAACCCCTCGCCTGCAGCTCAGAACAACCGCTTCGGCTTCATCCAGTACAACCAGATGCGGCTGAGGCTTGAGCCTAACTTCAAGCTGAACGACAACCTGTCGCTTCACGCCTCCTTCGACATACTCGACAACGTGCTCTTCGGCTCGAAGGAGACCCGCCAGCTCCAGATAATAGCCCCGGTCTACGGCGAGCAGACGCTCCCGCCGGGGGCCGGTTCGTTCTACATGGCCGGGCCCTCCACGGTAGGAGAAAACGGTGCGATCAATTTTCGAAGGGTCTGGGCAGACGTACTTACCCCTATAGGCAAGTTTAGGCTGGGACGTCAGCCTTCACACTGGGGTCTCGGTATATTCCAAAACGACGGAAACGAGCCACAGGGTGACTTCGGCGACACAGCCGACCGAATCCTCTACCTTCTCCCCTACGAGATCGGCGACAAGGGCGTGATAACCGGCGGGCTCCTCTGGGATCTTGCCTACTCAGCCCAGTGGGATCCTCGCACGACCGGACTTGAGAGCGCACCCCCTCCATACCGACACGACACACAGAGATACGCGGGGCTTTTGATGTTCGAGCGCCCCGAGATGACGGTCGGGGTCTTCGGCGGGTTCCAGCGCCGCAACGGGCCGGACGGCGCCACAACCATGACCGCAAGGCCGGTCGACGGCAGCGTTTCGGGCGGCCTCGGCGAACCGGTCCCCGCCGGGATAGACGGAGATACGCTGATCTATTTCGCCGACCTCTATGCGCGCTACGAATGGGAAAACTACAAATTCGCCCTGGAGGGGATATACCTGGGCGGCAATGTCACGACGGGCCTCGCCCTTGACGCTATACCGTTCAGCGGCATCCAGGACGGCGGGGGAATAATCAACCTTCCTCCGAAGCAGCCGCTTCAGGTCTTCATGGCCGCGTTCGAGGCAAGCGCACACTATAAATTCGGAGGCGAGTGGATCTTCCAGAGCGGATACGCGCCGGGCGACCCTACGCCCCTCTCGCAGAAGATCACCCAGTTCGGCTTCCGCCCGGACTACCAGATCGCGCTGATGATGTTCAATATGCCGCTCGGCTCCTCGCCTGTCCTCTACGGGGACAACAAGGACGGCACCAGCTCAAAGCTCGGCGGCTCGAAGCCCGTCACCGGCAACTACATAAACAACGCGCTCTATTTTTCCGCGGGATACAAACACAGGTTCGACCTCAAGGGGTCCGATTGGGTCGACTGGGTGAAGGTCGGCGGAAAGGTCACCACCGCCTGGGCTCCGAAGAAAAACACGAACGTCAGCTTCACAGACCTCACCGGCACGCCGAATCTCCCTTCGCTGACGGAGAACGCGGGCTCGATGTGGTCGCGCTGGTACGGCCTTGAATTCGACATATCGGCCGAGGCTAAGCTCTGGGAGCATCTCAATCTCTCGCTCGACAGCGGCTTTTTAATCCCCGGCCGCGCCTACGATGTCGACGTATCCGTCTTCCAGCCGGGAACGATCATCGAGCCGATACCGAAGCAAAAGGCCAGCATGGCCTGGATGATCCGCCTCTCCACGATCTTCAACTTCTGATCCTCACCTGAAAACGTCATTTTTTTGGCGATGTGTTCTATTTTGACGCCTCTGTATGGATCCGTTTGTCGCGGGCATCCCCCTAAAATCCGTATACTATTCAATTAAAAGGAATTTTTTTAGGAGATCTTTCTGCGAGTGGTGGCCTGTTAATTGCAAATAATCGGTCTTAGAGATGAAGATCCCGGTTCACATAATAGGCGAGAAGAAGAGGCGTGAAGAGGAGAAGAGGCGCAGGGAAGAGCCTGAATGCCTTCCGATGCGTGCGCCGGACCAAGGCGACAACAGGGATCGCCCCGAAGCTGAGCCAAGAAAAGAGCGGAATGTGATCGTATTCCAGATGTAGAGCCCGGAACCGGCAATGGCGCCGGGAATCGGGCATAGCAAAGGCCCCGATCGGAGGGATCGGGGCCTTTTCATGCATCCATCAGTTAAACCTCGACTTTACGAAAGGGCTGTCTTTTTCACGAGAATTATGAGTCCGATCACTATGGAGCAGGCGCCGACGAGTATCTGAACGATAGGCGTTCCGCCGGTCATCCCCGTTATACCCGCGTTGAGCGGCGGCACTGTGTGAACCAAACCACCAACCAACAACAGCAGCGCCCCAAAGGTTACCATATTCATCTGCTCCTCCCTCATAGAAGGCGGCTCTCTATCCGTCGGCACGGCCACCATTGAACCTTGCCGAACGGGCCACCCGAATATCCCGAACACCGTTTTGACCCGCGCGTTGGCCGCAGGCATTCGGGACGCATTGGCGTGATTTAAAAGACCCTGCAACTGAGCGCATTTTACAGGAGGGGAGAGGGGGGCGGCAAGCGAAAATTCGTATAACTTATTGATATTGCGTCATTTTTACGCAATGCGTCGGCGAAACAAAAAGGGGGGATTACGGCCGTGGATGGGCCCTGCAGCCGAAACGAATGGAGTTTCGCTTTGACGCAACAGGCCAGCTACTCGACCGTTATTGTCGTGCTGCCGCTTCCCCCTCTGCTGCAGGTTGCGATCACCTTGATCGTATCGCCGGTGACGGCAGGAAGCTTGAAGGGTATCATCGTCTGCTCGCGCTTACCGGTCTGGAAGTCAAATGACTTGGACGTCACCTCGACTCCGTTTTTATAGATGACGACCTTCTCTATGAAGTGGCTATGGGCGTTGCTGACGATGTGCTCGACCTGAACGCCTAGCTCCTGTCTGGCGGAATCGTATTCAGCGAAGACCCTGTTCGGCGGATTTGCAGACGCCGCAAGAGCGGTTAAAAGAAAGATCGCAGAGGCTGCGGCGAAGGCCATCATTTTATCCATATCCCCCCCTTGGTGTACAAAGCCCTATCAACTCCCCCATGCAAGTCAACCGCTCACGCACCCTTGACAGAGGCGCCGCTAATGGTCTAGGTTCCCGCGCCGACTTAAATGCGCCCGTAGCTCAGCGGATTAGAGTATCTGACTACGGATCAGAGGGTCCCAGGTTCGAATCCTGGCGGGCGCGCAAAAAAGGGCCGGGCTAGCAGCCCGGCCCTTTCGTTTGCCCTTTTCCAACGCTCACAGCGGCTCGAAGCGCCCCTGGAAGAAACGCAGATTTTCAGGCTCATATACCATCTTGAGTCCCTTCACTTCCCCCCTTCGCTTCCAGACGAGCTTAATCGCCTCGGCGGTGACGTCCATGTGTGAGTTCGTGTAAGCGCGCCTCGGGATGGTTACCCTGACGAGCTCTAGCTTCGGGTAGTGGTGCTTTCCTGTCTTGTGGTCGCGGCCCGCCGATACGATGCCGCGCTCCATCGTCCGCACGCCGCTCTCGAGGTAGATTTCAGCGGCCAGGCGCTGCGCCGGGAAATGATCCTGCTGGATCTGGGGGAAGAAGGCCTTAGCGTCCAGAAATACCGCGTGGCCTCCGACCGGGCGGACGATCGGGATGTCCGCCTCCATGAGCTTGTTGCCGAGATATTCGACCTGGCGGATGCGCCAGGAAAGTATGTGATCGTTCTCCGCCGCCTCGCGGAAACCGCGCGCGACCGCCTCCATGTCCCGGCCCGCCATTCCGCCGTAGGTGTGAAGGCCCTCGTATACCACCACCAGCTCCTTCGCCTTCTCGAAGAACTTGTCGTCGTTCATCGAGAGCCAGCCGCCGATGTTCACGTAGGCATCCTTCTTCGCGGACATCGTGCAGCCTTCGGAATAGGAGCAGAACTCGCGGCAGATCTCCTTGAGCCCCTTCTTTTCGTACCCCTTCTCTCGCTGCTTAATAAACCAGCAGTTCTCGAGTATCCTGGCGGCGTCTATTATCACCTTTATTCCGTGTTTGCGGCACAGCTTCGACACGTCGCGCATGTTCTCCATGGATACCGGCTGCCCGCCGGCCATGTTCACCGGTGCACCGACAGTTATATACGGTATCCTCTCTGCCCCGACCTCGGCGATCAGGCGCTCCATCTTCGCAATATCGACGTTCCCTTTGAATGGATGCTCCCTGGATGGATCGTGTGCCTCGTCTATGATCACGTCGTGAAAGGTGGCGCCGGCCATCTCCTGATGAAGGCGGGTCGTCGTAAAGTACATGTTGCCGGGAACGTGATCCCCCTCCTTTATGAGGCAGCGGGACATTATATTCTCCGCTCCTCGCCCCTGGTGCGTGGGGACCAGATGCTTGTAGCCCATGATGTCGCGGACGACCTCCTCCAGGAAGTAGAAGTTCTTGCTGCCGGCGTAGGCCTCGTCGCCCAGCATCATCCCGGCCCACTGATAGTCGCTCATCGCGGTGGTGCCGGAATCGGTCAACAGGTCGATCCACACGTCCTCGCTGCGCAGCAGAAAGGTATTCCAGCCCGCCTCCTTCATAGCCTTTTCGCGCTCGGAGCGGGTCGTCATCCTTATCGACTCGACCATCTTGATCTTGTAGGGCTCGGCCATCCTGGACAGATCCGTCATAGCTATCTCCTTTGCTGGTAGGGCGCGCTTATATATCGACATGGAGCTCGGCTGGCAAGGATGAAGAGCCCGCATCGGGCGCCCGTCGACTGACGAAAACGCGCCTGCATCACGCCTCCAAAGGGCCATTTTCCTTTACTTTTCAGCTATTTTTTGATACCCGGAGGGTGTTGGAGATGATCGGAAACACGGGATTTTAACGAGCGTTTCCCGCCTCCCGAAATTCACCCGGACATACCAGAGCACCGTGAGGAAAGACCGTGGCAAGGACAAATGCAGCTGAACTGAAGAAGACCGAAAAGGCGGCCGGCGCAAAGAAGGCGGCGCCTGTGAAGAGCGGCCACTCGTATGATGCGTCGAAGATAAAGGTGCTGGAGGGGCTCGACGCCGTGCGCAAGCGCCCGGCCATGTACATAGGCTCAACGAACGTGCACGGCCTGCACCAGCTGGTCTACGAGGTCGTGGACAACTCGGTTGATGAATCGCTCGCCGGCTACTGCACGCGGGTCGACGTGACGATTCACCTCGACGGATCCGTGACGGTGGAGGACAACGGGCGCGGAATACCCACGGACATGCACGAGACGGAGAAGATATCCGCAGCGGAGGTCGTGCTCACCAAGCTCCACGCCGGCGGAAAATTCGACAACTCCTCCTACAAGGTCGCGGGCGGTCTTCACGGCGTAGGAGTCTCCTGCGTCAACGCGCTGTCCGAGTGGCTCAAGCTCGAGATCAGGCGCGACGGCAAGCTCTACAGCCAGAGCTACCGGCGCGGTCATCCCGAAGCCCCTCTCAAGGTGTCCGGGAAGAGCGACCGGCAGGGAACGCGCGTCACATGGAAGCCCGACGCCGAGATATTCGAGACGACGGAGGTCTCGTTCGAAACCCTCTCGCAGCGCCTGAGGGAGCTGGCCTTCCTGAACAAGGGCCTCACGATAACGGTCTCCGACGAGCGGGAAGAGGACAAGCGCCACGAGTTCTGCTACGAAGGCGGCATAAAGAGTTTCATCGAGTTCCTCAACAAGCGCAAGGAACCCCTGCACAAGGACGTCATCTATTTCGAGACCACGCGCGACGCGATCATAGTCGAAGTGGCCATGCAGTGGAACCAGGGCTACCAGGAGACGATCTTCTCGTTCGCGAACAACATAAACACACGCGACGGCGGCACCCACCTCTCGGGCTTCAAGTCTGCGCTCACGCGCACCATAAACCAGTACGCGTCGAAAAAAGAGCTGATGAAGAAGCTTTCGGCCTCGCCGGAGGGAGAGGACATACGCGAGGGACTGTGCGCGGTCGTTTCGGTCAAGCTCCCGGCACCGCAGTTCGAAGGTCAGACGAAGGGCAAGCTCGGCAACTCCGAGGTGGAAGGGGTGGTGAAGCAGGCCGTGTACGACAAGCTCGGCGAATTCTTCGACCACAACGGGCCCATCGCTAAAAAGATAATAGAAAAGGTGGTGGAG
>DAONII010000015.1:0-13150 GCA_035405085.1 bacterium
GAACATTAGGATCGTGCAGCTCTTTTACACCTCATCCAATCGGGGCTCCCCTCAAGCCTTCCCACCGCCAATCTAGAATGCACAGACCATTCCTATTGCCGCGCCGGGCGTCCATTGTGTTGCGCCGCCCGAGGGCATCACGGCGTCGGCCCTTGCCTCGAACTTGAATTTTATGCCTTCGGCGATCAGGTGGCCCCCTCCGATGCTCCACTCGTGAATCTGCTGCTTCGCGCCGGTCAGATTCAGGACCCCGTTTCCGTCCTCAAACTGGTGCGCGTAGGCGTATCGTGCGAATCCGTACGTCTCCTCCGTGAAGTCTAAATGCAGGTTCAAAAGCCCCGCCGCGTAGTCGGTGTTCGGCCCGCCGAAGCCGTTGTCGCGGTGGTAGACCGCGTCGTAACCTATCTGCAGCTCGGGTGTCACCCATATTCCGCCTGCGGAGTTCACCCCATAGCTCGCGTGGCGGTTGCTGCCCGATTCCGGTCCGTAGAAGGGGGTTATCGTAAGCCAGCTGCCTTTCTCTTCGTCTCCCCATTCCACGGATAACGTGGCGTAGAAGCCGGGCATGTCGTTCGCCTTGAGATCCCAGTCGTTTATGACGCTGTTCGACGTGCCTATGTAGAGCCTGCCTCCCTCCCAGAGGCCGAAGATCATCTGAGCGCCCGTCGCGTAATACGGGTAGAGGTTGGAGCGAGCGAGTATGCTCCATGAGATCGAGTCGTTGTCGTAGGGGGAGTCCTCCTCGAAGCCGGCCTCCGTGACGAAACGTCCGAGCCAGAACTCGATGTCGTGTTTTCTCGAAAGCGTTACGGTGGCGTATGCCTGTTCTATCTCTATGCCGAACGGGACCCAGCTGCCGGAACCGGGCCGGCCGAGCCAGATGTCGGTCCTGAGGCTCGCCCTGTCGCCGAAGCTCTTGGCGATTCCCAGCTCGGCCATTTCGACGAATGCCATCGCATCGTCCTGTTTCGGTTCTGGGACGACCCCGCTTTGGACGTTCGGGATTACAGAGCCCAAGACGCCTGCAAAAGAGCCGTCGTTCGTCCATTCGGTCACCGAGGCATCCGAGAAACGCTGCCATCCGGCGCCTGCACTCAGGTATCCGTACATTTCGAATCCGTCCAGCAGGGATCCGACGGGTCTCGGGGCGAGTCTGGCCAAGGCCGCCGCCGGGACGAGGGCGACGAAGATGGTCGCGAGGGCTGTTATAAGATGGCGCATGGGCCGGCCATATATCGCAAGAAGGGCACTTGAGGACAAGGCAAAAGGATGGGCCGGAAAGCTCCGCCGAGAAAAGGCTGGCGGGTCACGTGATGAGCATGCAGTCTCCGTAGGAGAAGAGCCGGTAGCCTTCGCGCACCGCCTCCGCGTAGGATTCGAGGATGAACTCGCGGCCGGCGAACGCGGAGACGAGGACCAGAAGCGTCGAGCGGGGCTGGTGGAAGTTCGTGAGCATCGCGTCGACCGCACGGAACTCGAAGCCGGGTTTGATGAAGAGCTCCGTCGTGGACGATCCCGCTGCGACCCTGCCTCCGCCTCCCTTCAGCGCTGCGGATTCGAGCGCCCGCGTGGTGGTCGTCCCGACCGCGATTACGCGGCGTCCCTCCTTTTTCGCCCGAATAACCGCATCCGCCGCCTCGCCTGAAATCGAATAGCGCTCGCCGTGCATCCGGTGTTCCAGGATGCTCTCCGCGCGGACCGGTGCGAACGTATCTATCCCCACGTGAAGCGTGAGATGCGCTATCCCTATCCCTCGCTTCTCGATTCTTTCGACGAGCTCGTCTGAAAGGTGCAGGCCGGCGGTCGGCGCGGCCGCGGAGCCTGGGTTTTTCGCATACACAGTCTGGTATCTCTCGCGGTCCTCCTCGGTGTACGCAGCGTGACCATCCCTCTCTATGTACGGGGGAAGCGGCGGGACCCCGTGGTGGTGCATCGCGAGCTCGAGAGCTCCCGGTTCGAATTCCAAAAGCAGGAATATCCCGTGCCGTCCTCGAACCGTGGCCGTGGACTGCATTCCGAAATGGAATTTCTCTCCTCCGCGGATGCGCTTGGCCTTCTTTAACAGGCAGCGCCATATCGACGGTTTAGGCGGGTTTGCGGCCTGCGGGGCGTCGTGAGGTTCGACGACCAGGACCTCGAGTTTCTCGCCGGTGCAGCGGGTGCCGAATATCCTGGCGGGGACGACCTTCGAGTCGTTCACGACCAGCAGGTCGCCCTCCACAAGTTCGTCGGGCAGGCGATCGATCGACGAGTGGCGGCGGCTTCGTGAAAAGCGGTCGATCACCATCATGCGCGACGCGTCCCGCCTTTCGAGCGGCCTCTGCGCTATGAGCTCCTTAGGGTACTCGTAATCGAAGTCGGAGAGATTCATCCTGGCAGGTCCCCGCTTTCAGTAGATGCGGGCGAGGGCCGCGTCCGGGTAATAGAATCCTAGTATGTCGCTGTATGTCCTGCCGCCTCGGCCATCGCCTTCGCCCCCCACTGGCACAGCCCCACCCCGTGTCCGTAGCCGCGGCCGGTGAACACGACGTCGTCTCCGCGGATCTCTGCGTCGAACCATGTGCTCTTTATGTTTTTGTACCCGAAGATCCGGCGGAGCTCCGTGGCGCGGACGGTGACCAGGCGGTCGGCGTCCTCGATTATGACCATCTCGTTTCTGGGCGAGTCAGGGAGGACGGTGGCGGCGATCGTCCGCATTATACCCGCTTCGATTCCGGCTTCAGAGAGGCGGGACAGAAAGGACCGGATCGGAATCCGCCAGCTCCACAGGAGTTTGGGTGAGCGGGCGCACCACGAATCTTCGACGACCGGCGGCCCCTTCTCGCCTGCCCACACGTTCGCCGCATGTTCAGTTCTGCCCCCGCAGCAGCTGTGATAGTAGGCGGGGAATATCCTTCCGTCTCTGAGCATGACCTCTCCGCGCGTTTCCATAACCGCGTCGCGCGACCTGTAGTCCTCCTGGTGGGCGCCGTCGTAGACCTGGTCGAGCGTGGTGCCGGTGATGTCATAGCCCCTTGAGCTAGCTGACCTGCGTGCCGCCTCCATCTGGTTCATCGCATAGGTGCGCGCGGCCACCGCCTGCGCCTTGATGGATTCCCTGGGCCACGAGGAGGATATCTCGCTGTTGATTAGCCCGGCGAGATAGTCCTCAAGGGAAACCCGGTTTATAACGGAAAAACGGCCGTCATCCCGCTGCGCTATGGAGATCTCCCCCCTGAACAGCCTGCCTCTGATCCGGCATCGCGACGCGCCGCACGAGAGGTTGATCAGCTTTCCGCGGCTGCGGCCGTTCGCCGTAAGGCCGCCCTCTCCTGCTAAGACCCTGACCGAGTCGCCCTTCATCCTCCTGCGCCGGCCCGAGTCAGTATCGATGAGCGCAAGGCCGGCCCCCTCGATTGTTACCGAAGGAACCGATTCGATCACGAGGACCCTCAGGGATGGCGGCGGTGCGGCCTCGGCCGGTCCTCCTGAGAGGGCGAGCGCAAATACGCATATAGCCAGCAGCGGATATCTCATCTGCATCGGATCCTCATACCACATTAACCCATTGAAATAAATGGGTAATTCTACTCAAAAAGTTTAGCAACAATTGGGGTCCTGAGCCGATAACATCTCTGTAAGGACCGGGTTCGGCTTTTCGCCAGGAATGTCGGGCGTTTGTCCGGAATCCAGAGGGATGGGAGACGTGAGTCGCTTTTCAAACCAAAGGCGCAGGTTTCGTCTGTCAATACCCATAAAGGTGGTTCTCATCACCGGGATCGCCTATGTCGCGGTGTGGGCGATGGGCTTCGCTTTGGCGCGCGCCGGCCTGATCGATTTCTCCGAAAGCCTGTTCGGCCTGGGGGTCGACAGGATCTGGACAGCTCTCGAGGTGCTGGTCGTCGCGTCTTCGGCCACCGTCGCCACGCATTTCTTTTTGGACCTCCCGCTCTCCCGCCTCGCGCGCGTTATGGGCAGGGCCGAGGAGGGGGACTTCCTCATCCGCGCCCCGGTCATGTCCGGCGACGAGCTGGGCGATCTGGCGCGCACCTTCAACCGGATGCTCTCGCGAATAACCGATCTCGCCGCTAACAAGATACAGTCGGATCACGACCTGGTGATGATGGAGGAGCAGCTCAAATTCAGGAAGAGCCTCGAGGAGAAGAACTCGCAGATAGAGCGCGCGAACCGCACGCTCGAGCAGCTGGTGAGGGATCTCTCGCTCATCCACGAGATAGGCCAGGAGGTCAACTCGATAGTCGATATCGAGAAACTCTACGCGACCATAGCCGAGACCCTGAAGAAATACCTGCGCATCAACGAGTGCGCGATACTCGTCTACGACGACAGGCGCGAGGAGCTGCACGTGAAGGCCGCCTTCGGATTTCCTAACGTCGATGACATATTCAAGACCACGTTCAGGGCGGGGGAGGGCATCACGGGGCTCGTGGCCGAGACCGGAAAGAAGATATATATAAGGGACACGAGCCGCGAGGAACGCTTCCTTCACTACAAGGGAGAGAGGCCGACCGATTCGTCATCGTTTCTCTCCGCGCCGCTGGTCTACAAGGGCGAGGTGCTCGGGGTCATAAACTTCGCGAGGCAGGGCATCGGCAGCTTTTCCCATCAGGATGTAAGGATGATGTCGCTGGTGGCCGGCCAGGTCGCGCAGGCGCTCGCGAACGCACGTCTCTATACCCGCACTCGGGAGCTCTCGGTCCGGGACGAGCTCACCGGCATAAACAACCGCCGCCACTTCCAGCAGATGCTCCAGATGGAGTGGAAGAGGGCGGTGCGCTTCCGCAGGCAGCTCTCGCTCATCATGCTCGATGTCGATCATTTCAAGGAGTACAACGACACGTTCGGCCACCTCCAGGGAGATTCGGTTCTCAAACACATAGGCGTGCTGCTGAAGAAAAATCTGCGAGAGGTCGATACCGTTGCGCGCTTCGGAGGAGAGGAGTTCGTCCTCCTTCTGCCCGATACCGACAAGCGCGGCGCGGTGGTGGTGGCCGAGAAGGTGCGGGCGGTTGTAGCCGGCCACAAGTTCCTCGACGACGAGCTGAAGGATACCAGGCGAATAACGATATCCGCCGGCGTGGCCACCTATCCGGACGACGTGGGGGAGATGGAGGACCTCATAGACCAGGCCGACATAGCCCTCTACAGGGCCAAGGAGAAGGGCCGCAACCTCGTCGAGTGCGCGCTTCCGATGGCTCTCGAGGCGGACGATGCGCCGCCGGCGATCGAGGTCGTACCCCGCCGAAGGGAGCCGAAGAAGCCGGAGACGATTCAATGAAGGGAGCGGGGATCAGGGAACCGGGAATTCAAAACCCCCTTGAGCGACAAGCCCAAGGGGGTTTTTTTATCCCTGTTCCCCGATCCCTGCTCCCTGCTTATCCCTTGGCAGTCGAGCAGCATCCGTAGTTTTCAGGTATGCTGAATCTGCGGGCGCGGTTCTCGCCGCAGCCGTAGTCCTTCATCTCTATGCGAGGCAGCGACGGGTCGGCCGGGAAGCGCTTGTTGCGGTTCGACGAGGCGTGGGGATCCTTGGATTCCTCGTAGTCGGCGACATTCGTCGTCTGCATCTTCTCCTCGACCCTCTGCCTGTAGTAGGGCCCGGAGTTGTAGGTGCAAAAGGGGTACATCTTTCCGTCCGGGGCGGACTGATGGATTACGCAGCGGCGCGTTCTCTCGGTGTCGTAGTTGTATGCGTCCTGAAAGTGCATCCCAGCCACGAATACCGTATTGTAGCTGAAGGTCTTCTCCGCATCCGGGCGGCGTCCGCGTTTGGTGTCCTTGTAGCCGTCCATTACTCCCAACAGCCTGCGCAGTGTCAGGCCGGTCGGCGCCTTCTTCGCGTTGAAGTGTTTCTTTATTATCCTCAGGACGCCCGCGCCGCCGACGATGTTTCCCAGCTTCGAAAGGCCGACCGTCGCCAAGGCCTTGTACAGCAGCCCCCGCCTTCGCTTCGACAGCTTCTCGGACAGGTTCTGTATGTCTATGAGCGCCTGTTTCAGGTTGAAGAAAGCGGTCAGCGGAACGATCTCATCCCCGTTCTCCGGGTTTATGAACAGGTAGCCGCCGGCGCCGCAGTCCGGATGGCACGAGACGAAGAACGCCGGGTTTCCGGAGAGCGCCTCGGAGAGGCGGGAGAGCGGCTGGGTCGCGCCGAGCGGCAGCCAGTTCGAGCGCGGCACGAGGCCCTCTGTCTGAGCCTCGACGTCGAGCGCCAGGTGCGTGATCGTGTAGCGTTGCTCCAGGCGGTCCTTCTCGGAAATCCTTCCGGTGAAGCATACGGGCTGGAAGGAAACGCCGGTTACCACGTCGGAGTTGTCGCAGGCGAAGCGGGCTATGGCGCCCACCTGATGGTCGTTTATACCCCGGATTATCGTGGGTACGAGGACGACGCGCAGACCGACCTTGCGGCAGACCTCGAGGACCTGGAGCTTCGTCTCGTAGACGTCCTCGCCGCGGGTCTTCCTGTAGACGTCCTTCGTGACGCCGTCGAACTGAAGATACAGAGAATTCAGGCCCGCCTCCTTGCAGCGTCGAGCGAAGTCGAGGTCGGCCATGTTCTTGCCGTTCGTCGCTATCTGTATATGCGTGAAGCCCATTTCCTTTGCGATCCCCACTATCTCTATGAAGTCGGGGTGTATGGTGGGTTCTCCGCCGGAGAACTGAATCACCTTACACGGGACGGGGCGGCGATCGCGCAGGGTCTTGAGCATCATGCGCACCTGCTCCACCGTGGGTTCGGTCACGTAGCCCATCGCGTTGGCGTTCGCGAAGCAGACGGGGCAGGTCATGTCGCAGCGGTTCGTCAGGTCGATGTTGGACATGCACGTGTGGGAGTGGTGCATGTTGCATATGCCGCAGTTCTCCGGGCACTGACGTCCCTGTTCCGCTATCTTGAGCGGGTTGGTGAAGCCGCGGTTATCGCCGAAGCGGCATGTGAACAGATCCATATAGAAATCCACATCGGTGGAGAGGATCTCACGGAAGTATCCGTGCTCGGTGCACTCCTTCTCCATATAGACGTTCTTTCCTTCGGCGAACTTGCGCGCGCGAACGACCTTGTTGCACTCGGGGCAGAGCGAATTCGTCCAGCAGGGGAGCGTCCACGGCACCTCGCGGATAGGATGTCCCGAGTAGGTCATGCGCGGCTGATACCTGTTCAGAAAGGCCTGTCGCACAGAGCCGCGGACGATCTCGTTTCCCTCCTTCTCCATCATGGTCTCCTTGGCGGAGCTTTCCACTGCCGGTTCCGCTCCCATCCCACTTCCTGCCCTTGGATTCATCTATTCCTCCTGTCTGTAGATCCCACCCGATTCGGCTGGATCATCCTTAGCGTTTAAAATATGCTGAACGTTGTAAATACTTGTAAATAAAGGCTTTTTAGGATGCGCGCGATTAGCATCGTCAGCGGATGAGGTCAACAGAAAACAAGCTCGATGTCCGTTTTCTATTAAGCCAGTGATATCAAGTGTTTAGATATGTCATTGACCGCAAACTCTCATAAAATGGGCCTTTCCCGCCTTCAGACGCAACTTCAGCCTCCTGGCCGCCGATAACTGTAATGGAGGGTTATTATGAAGTACCTGAGGATGGCGATGCTGGTCTTCTTGCTGGCCCAAGCCCTGGCGGTCTGCGTAGCTATGCTGCCTCCGGAGACCTTTCGCGAGCCTATCTTCGCGTCCCAGGATTCGGGCGGCGACGACGGGGACTCCGGCTACACCGAGTTCGCCTAGGCCAGGCCCGCACCATGCTGAGATCCGGCAAGGGCCTTCGGGCCCTTTTATTTTTTTATCGGGCTCGAGGAACCCGCGCCTGCAGCCGCGCTCACGGACGGATTGGAAACGACCTCTGCGGCCTTTGAGTTGGTGATGCCATCCGCCTCTTCGCCGGTGCAGACCATGTAGGCCTTCTTGGCCGCCTCCTCGCGGGCAGAGGGGGTCTTCTTTCCGGTTTTCGCTACGCCCCCGAACCTCTTATCCTCGATCTTGGGCGCGTTCTGAAGCCTTCCGCTGCTCAAGAAGGAGAGCGTGCTCTGCCTCACCCGCCATAGGACGTTATCCCGTTCGGATTCGAGGTTGAAATTCACCGTTACGGCCTCCGCCACCGACTCGATGAAGAAATTGTAAGGGAACTCGGTCGTCTTGAATATGGAGGGGAGGTTCGCGAGACGCACGGTCCCCTTTTCCTTGTGGACGTAGAACTGAGGCTGGATGCTCAAAAAGCCCAGCTCGGCGAGTTTCAGGTATGCCTCGGTCACGTCGTCTACCATCTTCTCCCAGTTCGCCGGTGTGTCGTTCGTCCTCTTGTTGAAATTCGAGAGCTCGGGGGTCGCGAAGTACCACGCGTGGTAGTCGGAAAAGGAGATGATGGGGGCGTTCATCTCCTTGCCGCCTACGACTACGGGGGCCTCCCCCTGGTAACCGATCAAACCGGCCTTGCCCAGCGCCTGAGCGGTTTCGCGGAGGTCCTGCTCAGGGATTATCCAATCCAAAATCTCCTCGTGGAACGGCAGGCGGACCCGTTCCGGATAGACGTTCTCGAACCCGGTCTTCCACGGGGCGAGGCTGCCGACCGCTTCCAGGTCCAAGAGGAGCACCGCGCCCGCTACGGGAGCTGCGAACTCGGCGAAGCGGTTTCCCCTGCCGAACATTATCCAGGCGCTGTCGACGGTCCAGGGGGTTTCGGAATAGATCGGGTTGAATTTCCCGGGCGACTCCGCGCCTATTATTCTTATGCCTGAGGGATCCATCAGGTTGGTGAGCATCCTCTTCGTCGAATTTTGCATGTGATCGGACAGACCCGGGCTGTTCTTAACTAGCGCTTCGAAGTCCGTGAGGAAGGAATCCAGGTCGTTTGAAAGATTGCGGTCCCATCTGCGTTCTGCTGACCAGAGCCTGTGAAGGAGCCCTAGCCCCCTTTGATGCAGCGGGGAGTAGGGCGACCCGCTGTAGGAGCGAAGGTCCTGCAGCGCGCTCTTTATGAACGCGGCGTAGTCTATGGCGGAGTGCTGGGTCTCGACCATGTCGTCGTCCCAGTCGGCCTTTTGGGCGTAGCTCTTCGCGGCCTTCTTCCATGTCAAATCCCCGTCAGGGGTGAAATCGTTCTTCATCAGACGGCTGAACGCGTTCGCCAGGAATTTTTCCGAGCCGGCAGGAGCGCTGGCCTTTATGAGCGATGCGAGAGCCTTTGCGGCACCGATGTGCGGGGAAAAGGCGGGATTCTCGTAGAAGTTCGAGGCCTGCCTTATCGTGACCTTGTCCACGCCGTGTTCCGCGGCCTTTTCCGGGTTCTTCTTCAGTATGCTCCAGGCCATCCTCACGTATTCGCTGCTCAGGTTAACGAAATCCTTCGCCATGATTCGACCCTCCGTCGCCCAAAACGGGCGAAGCTGTTTGTACAGTTCAATCGACTGATGCCGCGGGAAGTTGCGCTATTTTTTTGCCTCGAGGCCCAGAAGTGCCATAACCTGTTGAATATCCTCCCAAACCGGCTTCTTCATGTTCGGGTTTCTGAGAAGAAATGCCGGGTGGTAGGTGGGCATTACCGGTATGCCCCGCCACGACGTGAATTTGCCGCGCAGCCTTGTGATCTTTTCGGCGGTGCCAAGGAGGTTTTGCGTGGCCACGCTTCCTAGGCAGACGATGACCTTCGGAGCTATTATCTCGGCCTGTCGGACGAGAAACGGGATGCAGGCCTCCACCTCGGCGGGCAGCGGCGCGCGGTTCTGCGGAGGGCGGCACTTGACGATATTGGCTATGTACACCTCTTCCCGAGAGAGCCCCATCGCTTCTATGATCTTCGTGAGCAGCTGCCCCGCGCGGCCGACGAAGGGTATGCCCTGTCTGTCCTCGTCCGCCCCGGGTCCCTCACCGATGAACATTATCTCTGAGGATGGGCTCCCGGCTCCGAACACGAGCTTGTTTCGGCCCTCGCAGAGCCGACAGCGACTGCAGTCGCCGATTTCCTTCAGGCGGAGCTCTTCAAGCGCCGCAGACCTTTTTTCCGGGGAAAGCGGGGCGGCTCTTTTTTCCGCAGGGAGAGCGTCAGCGGGCAGCGGAGCCGGACTGGCCCCTTGAGCCCCCTCTGAGCCCCCTTTGCCTTTGCGCCTCACCTCGGTCATTCCAAGCGTCCGGGCGTATTCGAGGAGGTTTTTCACGTCGTTCGCTATTTCGAGTTTGTCAGCCATCGAGCCCGGGTCTATAGTGCAGCCGATGACGATTGTCCACGCCATATTTGCCGCTGTTGTCGTTCTGACGCTCCCTGCGGTCGCTCTGGCGTGGGGGCCAGGAATGCACGTTGATCTCGCGACCTCCGTCCTTGCAAAGGCGGCGCTGGTGGCGCCTGTGATACGCGGGCTGATTAAGCGCTTTCCCGACTCCTTCATCTACGGTGCGGCGAGTCCGGACATCATAGTGGGAAAGAAATACGCCGGCTACCTGTACCACTGCCACAACTGGCGGATCGGATGGCTCATCTTGAACGAAGCGGAGAGCGACCGTCAGAGGGCGGCCGCCTACGGCTATCTCACACACCTCGCGGCGGACGCGGTTGCGCACAACTACTACATACCGGTCAAGATCGTGCGCAGCTTCGAGGCGAGACTCCTGTCCCACACCTACTGGGAGATGCGCTTCGACCTGGGGGTTCCCGAGAGGGCATGGGCCAGGATGGAGGCCATAGGCAGGCGCGACGTCGAGGAGTTTGACCGGCTGCTGAACAGGGTGCTGAGAAAGACCCTCTTCTCCTTCTCTACGAACAAGCGGATATTCAATACGATACTGAACCTTCAGAGGATGAAGCGAATCCGCAGGAGCCTGGCCTTCTACGCGCGCCATTCCCGCTTCGACATGGTGGAGGAAAACCGCAGGCACTACCACGAACTCGCGCACGAGGCGGCCTTCGACTTCCTGCGCAGCCCGGACGAGGCGGAGGTCCTCTCAGTGGACCCGGCCGGGCTCGCCAGGCTGTCGTATGCGGGGACCCTGAGGAGGAACATACGCGCGATGCTCCGTCGCGGCATGCTCTCCAAAAAGGAAGCCTCGAAATTCGTCGATCTGGTCGAGGAGAGGCTCGCGGTAGGCCTCTACAGGCCGGAGATGAGCTTGCCTGATATAGACGAGATCATATGATTGCACCAAGGCAAGCAATGCCAGCAAGGCTGTGAGAAGCAAAGAGGCTGAGAACAAGAGGCAAGACACCTGTCACCCGTCATGTGTCACGAGCTGTTGGTCACGGGTCTCGGGAGCGTGATAAGTGATCAGAAACGCCTTCGGGGTTTATGAATCGTGAATCGTGGGTTGGGTCTCGGTGATTGGATCATCGGTGAAGGGCCTAAGGCGCGAGCAGGGCAGGCGAAGGGGAACAGGGTCAAAATCTCCTTGCATTCAGGGGGATTGCGGGTAAAAGGCCCGGAACTTATGGACTGTAACGAAGGCAGCTTATGTTCGTTTTCTTCACCGATCTGTGCAAGAAGGACGTGGTGGACCGCCACGGCCGTTGGGTTGGGAGCCCCTGCGACTTTACGGCCCGACTCGAGGAGGCCTACCCTCGGGTGACCTCGCTCGTGGTGGCCAGGGGCACCTTCCGCAAGAGCTATTTCGTAATCCCATGGAAGGATGTGCACCAGATCCAGGACGGGTTTGCCCTCAAGGTATCCATAGATTCCCTGTCAAGCTCACACTCATACAGCGATTCGGAATTGAAGACTCTTCGTCGGGACGTGCTGGACCAGCAGGTCGTGGACACGTTCAACAGGAAAGTGGTCAGGGTCAACGACCTCCACTTTCTGCGAGTGGACAACGACCTTCGCCTCGCCCACGTCGACATCGGTCTGCGCGGCCTCGTGCGCAGGATCGGCTGGGAGCGCTTCGTCGACGGGTTCGTGCGCCTCTTTCACAAGCACTCGTCCTATCTGACGAACGAGGGCTTCATCTCCTGGAAATACGTCCAACCCCTCTCGATCCAGGAGGCCACGGGAAAGGTCCAGCTGACCGTCGAGATGGATCAGCTTAAGTCGATACCGCCGCCGGATCTCTCCACCATGCTCATGGAGCTCGACCCGTACGAGCGCGCGGCGCTGCTCAAGACCTTCGACGTGGGAACGCAGGTGGACATAATAACGGAGCTCGAGCTCAAGTGGCAGAAGGATCTCATAGAGGAACTCGACGTTCAGACCGCCGTCGCACTCTTTGAGCGGATGCCCGCCGACGAGGCGACCGATCTTCTGTCCACGCTTGCAAAGCGCGACTCCGAAAGGATCCTCGGGATGCTCTCGCCCAAGAAGGCGCGCGAGATCTCGGAGCTGATGAAACACGAATGGGACTCGGCCGGCGGCCTGATGACCAAGGAGTACATAGCTCTGCGCGAGGAGATGAGCGTAGGAGAGGCGATAGAGCATGTCAGGAGGACCGAGATACAGAAGAAGGCCGAGACGATCCACAACGCGTTCGTCGTCGACGAAGAGGGGAGGCTCCAGGGCGTCGTCTCCTTTCGAAACCTCCTGTTCGAGCCGATGGAGACGCGCATCGGGGACGTCATGCTGAGGAAGCCCCCCTCTGTGATGGTGGATGATTCGGCCGAGGAGGTCGCCCGCGCGATGGACAAGTACAACCTCTTCACGCTGCCCGCGGTCGACGATGACGGGGTCCTGGAAGGAATAATAACCGTCGACGACGTACTGCACGTCGCCGTCGAAGAGGCGTGGGGAAAGCGGAGCGCGAACTGACATGGGAGCCGCATCCGACAAGGCGATGATGAAGCCTCAGGGCCCGCGTGGTCTGTGGCGGAATATCGTCCTCTTCTTCGCGGTAATGGGCCCGGGCATCATAACCGCGAACGTCGACAACGACGCCGGCGGAATAGCGACCTATTCGGTGGCGGGCGCACACTTCGGCTACAAGCTTATGTGGGTCGTCGCGCCGGTCATCTTCGCCCTCATAGTCGTGCACGAGATGAACGCGCGGATGGGCGCGGTGACGGGAAAGGGGTTGGCCGACCACATACGCGAGCACTTCGGCGCGAAGGTCACCTTTTACATAATGCTCGCGATACTCGTCACCAATCTGGGCAACACGATGTCGGAGTTCTCCGGCGTGGCGGCGAGCCTCGAGATCTTCGGCGTCTCGAAATACATAAGCGTCCCGATTTCGGCGGT
>DAONII010000016.1:0-5941 GCA_035405085.1 bacterium
AGGCGGCCCTGGGCGCCGAGGGCGTGGGCATGGACGTCGAGATGATAATCGGAAACGGCTACGCCCCCGACCACGCCAATTTCACTCTCGATCTCTACCGCAAGAATGCGGCCGTGAAGAAGTGGTTCGACGAGAAATTCGGGTCGTAACTCGTAACTCGTGACGCGTAACTCGTGGCTCGTGAATCGGCGTCCGTGAGCTTTCCGATTCACGATTCACGATTTACGATTCACGTCATGCATATGATCGACACCCGCGATTCCAGGTATTTCCAGCGCATCAAGCTCTGGGAGAAGGTCTCGCCTGAGGAGTGGAACGATCCGGTCTGGCAGATGCGAAACGTAGTCACCGACGCCGAGGGGCTGGCGAAGGTGATCAGCCTCACCGATGCTGAAAAGGCCGAGATAGCCAGGGCCTGCCAGCACTCGAAGTTCCAGGCGACCCCCTACTACCTGTCCCTGATAAACGAAAAGAACCCAGAGTGTCCGATAAGGATGCAGGCCGTACCATCGATAGCCGAGCTTTCACCCGGGCTCGGTGATCTGACCGATCCCCTCGGAGAGGACGCCGATTCCCCTGTCCCGAGGCTCGTTCACCGCTATCCGGACCGCGTTCTCTTCCTCGTCTCCGAGACCTGCTCCATGTACTGCCGCTTCTGCACGAGGCGCAGGCACGTGCTTGATCGCTCGTCGACGCAGCTCACGGGCGAGCACGACGCGGCGATATCCTACATAGAGAAGAACAGGCAGGTTCGCGACGTCATCCTCTCCGGCGGCGACGCTCTCATGCTTTCGGTGGGCATGCTGGAGGGGATCGTGAAGAGGCTGCGCGCCATACCCCACGTTGAGATAATACGCGTGGCGAGCCGAACCCCCTGCGTCTTTCCTATGCGCGTGACCGAAGAGCTTGTGTCCATGCTCAAGAAGTACCAGCCGATCTACTTCATGACGCATTTCAACCACCCCTACGAGGTGACCCACTCGGCCGCGGCGGCGTGCGCGCGCATAGCCGACGCGGGCATGCCCGTACAGAATCAGTCCGTTCTGCTGCGCAAGGTCAATTCGGACCCCCGGATCATGAAGAAGCTCGCGCACGAACTGCTCAAGATACGCGTTAAGCCATACTACATCTACCAGTGCGATCTCGCCGAGGGGATAGAACACTTTAGGACGTCGGTATCCAAGGGCTTCGAGATAATGGAGGAGCTCCGCGGCCATACCTCCGGGCTGGCTCTTCCGACGTTCGTGATAGACGCGCCCGGAGGCGGCGGCAAGATCCCGGTGATGCCCAACTATCTGCTGACTCTCACCGACGACCGCGCCGTGGTCCGTAACTATCGGGGAATGATGAGCGCCTACGCGAATCCGCGAGAGCGGGACTCGGCCTGTTCCACCGCAAAGGAGATAGCCCAAAAGCTCGCGCCCGAGCTCCCGAAGAACTCCGGCTATCTCGAACTCGTCGAGGGGAAGCGGGTGACTTTGAAACCTCAGATTCCGTAACGCGTAAATCGCAAATTGTAAATCGGAAGGCCCCGATTCACGATGCACGATTTACGATTCACGATGTACGAGTTACGAAGGCCCTTACTATGACGTATCGAAAACTAAACCTAGACCGTGACAGGATAGACCAGTGCCGCAACATAGCCGCCAGGATCGTGTCGCCTGTCCAGCGCTACATCGAGAGGCACTCCACGACATCCACGGAGCGATCGGTTCTCCGCGTCATGGGCGTCGAGGAGGCACACATGGAGATGCCCCATGTGAGCCTCATCGTCGACCGCATGGACAAGGACAGGCTTCGTCGCGGAATCGCATGGTGGTTCGGCCGCGCGCTGGTGCACACCGGACTCAAGCCCGCTGAGCTGGGGAAAAAACTCGCGCACGACGAGATCAAGCTCGAAAATATGCCCGATGTCCCCGAGGACAAGGCGAGGAAGGCTGCCGAACACGCCGCCGCGGAGGGAATAAAGAGGATAGACGACGCGAGACGCCGCCGCGACAGGGTTCGCGACAAGCTCGGCTGCGGCCCCCAACCCTGGAAATACCTGATCGTCGCCACCGGAAACATCTACGACGACTGCGCGCAGGCCGTCTCGGCGGTTGAGTGCGGCGCCGACATAATAGCGGTGATAAGGACGACGGCTCAGTCGCTGCTCGACTACGTCCCGGACGGCATATCGACAGAGGGCACGGGCGGGACGCTCGCCACCCAGGCGAACTTTCACATCATGCGAGCCGCGCTCGACGAGGCGGGGGAGCGCGTGGGGCGCTACGTGCGACTGACGAACTACTCGTCGGGTCTGTGCATGTCCGAAATCGCCGCCATGGCTGCGGCGGAACGCCTCGACGTGCTTCTCAATGATTCGATGTACGGTATCCTCTTCAGGGATATCAACATGAAGAGGACGTTCGTGGACCAGTATTTCTCGCGCATGATATGTGCGCGCTCCGGGATCATAATCAATACCGGCGAGGACAACTACCTGACCACGACCGACGCCTACAGAAACGCTCATCACGTCCTGGCCAGCCAGTTTATTAACGAGCAGTTCGCTATGAACGCTGGCCTTCCATCCGAGCTCATGGGTCTGGGCCACGCCTTCGAGATCGACCCCTCGATAGAGGACGGGTTTCTCTACGAACTCGCCCAGGCGCAGATGGTGCGTGAGATCTTCCCGCGTGCGCCGATCAAGTTCATGCCACCCACGAAGTTCATGACCGGCGACGTGCTGCAGGGCAACGTCCAGGATGCGATGTTCAACATGTGCTCGATCATCACGGAGCAGTCGATTCAGCTTCTTGGAATACCCACGGAGGCGATGCACAACCCGCACCTGCAGGACCGATACTGGGCGCTCAAAAACGCGAACTACATATTCAGAAACGCAAGGCACATAGGGGACGAGATAACCTTCGTGCCGAACGGAAAGGTGGCGCGCCGCGCCCACACCGTGCTGGAGAACACGCACAAATACCTGCGGAAGATCGAGGAGGCCGGGCTCATGAAGGCGATAGGCCGCGGCATGTTTGCCGACATCGAGCGCGACGAGAACGGGGGCAAGGGATTGGAGGGCGTGTTCCAGAAGGACAGGGCCTACTTCAACCCGGTTCTGGATATGTTGAAAGAGGAAAAAAGCGGTCGAAAGGCATGAGGCCGGAGGATTGAGGCGCAGGGCGAAGGGCCTCAAGCGCAGCGGCACAGAACAGGAAAAGGAATCGACATGCTAAAGGTCAACACGAAGAAGCTGAAGGCCTACGGCGACAGGCTCGACGACGGCGTTATCCAGATGTCGTTTACGCTCCCGGTGAGCGCATGTCCCGAGGCCAAGGAGGCAGCGAAGCGCCTTGTGGCCGCGCACGGCTTCGCCAATGTTTCAATCTCGACGATGGAGCCGATGGGCAAGGGCTTCTCCTACTTCGTGGCATACGCAAGTTCCCCGAAGTCCGTCGATTTCACTCGAATACGCGTGCCGAAGATCGAGACTCCCGTGATGGATTACTCCGCCCTCGTGGAATACATGGAGCGCAACCTCGACAGGCCGCTCGTGGTCATAGGCGCCTGCACCGGTTCGGACGCGCACACCGTCGGGATAGACGCGATAATGAACATGAAGGGCTTCGACGGGGATTACGGCCTCGAGCGCTACCCGTTCTTCAAGGCCATGAACCTGCGCTCACAACTCACCAACCAGCAGCTCATAGACAAGGCGGTTGAGCTCGAGGCGGACGCGATACTGATATCCCAGGTGGTCACGCAGCGGGACAGCCACATAAAAAACCTCAAGGAGTTTCGCGCCCTGACGCAGAAGGACAAGCGTCTATCGAAGAAGACGATAGTCGTGGTCGGCGGCCCGCGCCTCGACCACGCGCACGCGCTCAAGCTCGGCTTCGACGCCGGCTTCGGCACGGGCACGAGGCCTTCCCAGGTCGCCAGCTTCATAGTCCGTGAGTACATGAAGAGGCACGGCATAAAGGAGCGGGGCGAGGGGGAGAAGACAGCTGCGACAGAGCTTTCGCACTCGCAGTCGGCAAAAAAGGATGTGCATCGTCCTGCGCCGAAGGCGGCGGAACGATCCCACCCGGAGCCCAAGCGCGCCGATAAGCAGAAGCAGCAGACGGGTGAATCCGCCGGCGAAGAGAGGGCGGCGGCGAAGAAGCGGCGCCGCCGTGGTCGCCGTGGGGGGCGCAAACATCGCCGCAAGAGTGACGATAAGTCCACATCGACCGCGTGACTTGCAGCCCGGGCCGGTAACCGAAATGAAAGAACCGGGTTACTGGTCCAGGGAGCCGGGGGCGCGCTTATTATGTCAGGCATAGGGATAATACTGAACCCTCATTCGAGGTCGAACAGGAAAAACCCCGAAAGGGTGAAACAGCTCGGCTTCATCGTGGGCGACAAGGGTTCGTGTCACGCTACGGAGACTCTCGACCAGGTCCGCCGGGTGGCCTACGAGTTCAAAGACAGAGGCATCGAGATACTGGGAATCTCCGGCGGCGACGGCACGAACCACAAGACTTTGACCGCCTTCCTCGACGTTTACGGCGACGCTCCTCTGCCAAAGATCGCATTGCTTCGTGGCGGCACGATGAACAACATGGCCAACCAGCTGGGCATCAGAGGAACGCCCGAAAAAGTGCTGTCTAACCTGATATTCAAGTACCATGAAAACGAGCCGTTCGCCGAGACGCGCATAAATATGATACGAGTGAACGGAATGTACGGTTTTCTCTTCGGGATGGGGCTGATCTCCAGGTTCATAGAGAAATACCAGGACGTGGAGGGGGGGCCGAGCCCCGCGAGGGGGGCATGGATGCTGGCGCGCGCGATGTTTTCGTCCCTCTTCAACGGCCGGATGGTTCAGCATCTGGCCGAGCGCTTCGACGCCACTATAACCGTCGACGGCAGGCGCATGCCGTTCAAGAATTACATGATGATCTTCGCCGGGACGATGAGGACGCTGGGCTTCAACTTCAGGCCGCTTTACCGAGCCACATCGGCCGAGGGGCAGTTCCAGACGGTCGCGATATCGGCCACCGGCCGTCAGGTCCTGTGCACATTTCCCGCAGCGTTTCTGGCGCGGCCGTCGAAATCCGAGCACTATGCAGACGAGATGGGGAGCCGAGTTGTCATCGAGTTGGAGAAGCCGATGTCGTACACAATAGATGGAGATTTTCCCGAGAGCCCGTCTGACAGGATAGAGATCTCGACAGGTCCGCTCCTCACATGCATAGTGAATTGAAACCCGAACTTAAGGGGCCTGGTTTTCCGAAAGCTTGAACGCGCCCGACGCCACGTCGGCCCTGGCCTTCTCCAGCCGCTCAAAAGTGCCAAGATCGTTGAAGTATCCGCGGTGGAGAAAGGACTTCACCGGGAGGCCGGCACCGATGATTTTCTCGTATCCGTCCTTTATGAGACACGCCGGAGAGCCGGCCGGCGGCAGCGCGTCGAGCATCTCCTTCCCCAGAATCTGCAGTCCGGTGTAGAAGTGTCTTCCGGAGCTGAAACCCCGGACCGCGCCGTCTTCGTCGATCTCAACCGGGTTATAGGGGTCGCCGCCGGTCAGCTCCTTCACCACCATCGTGGCAACCGAGGATGATTCAAGGTGTGCCTCGATCAGGGCTTTGACGTCGGCGTCTATGAGAGCATCGGAGTTGAGAGCCACGAAAGGCTCGCCTTTGAAAAACCCTTCCGCCTTCTTTATTCCGCCGCCGGTTCCAAGTATCCGGGGTTCTTTTGAATAGCGAACCAGCAGACCGAAGCGCGAGCCGTCTCCGACGCGGTCCGTTATCTGCCGGCCGAGATGATGCAGGTTTACGATCACTTCGGAGATTCCGTGGGATGCGAGATAGGCCAGCTGATGCTCTATGAGGCCCACCCCTCCGATGTCGATGAGCGGTTTGGGGGTGGAGAAGGTCAGGGGCCTGAGCCTTGTGCCGAG
>DAONII010000016.1:6041-12848 GCA_035405085.1 bacterium
ATTTCGTCTGCAGGCCTGGAAACCTTTTCCGCGTAGTACACAAGCAGGTTTCCGAGAAGCGAATCCGACAGCCTGACGTAAGAGTCCCTAAGCAGCGCTACGAGGTCGTAGACCTGCGGGCCCATGAGCGCGTCCTGGAAGTCTATGATAACCAGCGAGCCGTCGCGCACGACGAGGTTCCTGCTCTGGAAGTCGCGGTGCGTGAAAGATCGGGGAAGCCTGCATATCTGACGGCCCAGCCTTCGGGTCAGCTCGAAAAACGACGCCCTGTCCTCGCTCGATGGCGAGGTTCCCGCCCTGGCCTCTATCCCGTACTCGAGGAAGTGGTCGAACTCCCAGTCGAAGAGGGTCTGGTCGAATGAGCGCTGGAGGGCGACGCACTCGTCGGGCGATGCTCCCGACGTCTTTTCCTGCATTTCGACCAGCAGGTCGATGGCCTTCCTGTACCAGAAGCGCCTCGTCTCGTCGTCGGGTCGCTCCACGATCCGAGCCATCAGCCCGTCGCCCAGGTCCTCGATGAGCATCAGGTGTCTCTCATCGTCGTAATATTCGATCCGCGGGACCGGGAGGCCCCTCGACGATAGAAACCTGGCGACGTTGACGAAAGGGAGCTCGGCGTGCACCCCTTCGAAGTTGGTTATCTCCTCGGACGCGGAGGATGCCCCGGCCGGCATCTGCATCGCGATGAGCGTAGAACCGTCGGATAGCCCCACGCGCGAGTAGGTCCTGTAGGAGGCGTCGCCGTGGAGTTTTTCGACGCCAGAGACCCGCACGTCCCTTGAGAGTTTGTTGTGAAGGATATCTTCTATCGCCGTCTTCATGGGGTCACCGTGAATGTAACGTCGGCGTTGCTGACGTTGTCGTATACTATTACGACGACCGAGTTGACCCCCAAGGCGGCGCCGTCCTGCACCGTCGAGGTTATCGCCTCGATCTCCGTGGGCAGCGGGGGCTCCACCAGGTTGTAGCCGGTGGCCGGCGAGGCGGTGTCGCCTATCACCACGACGTTGTTGGGGAAATTGGTCGAAAACCCCAGTCCGAAAATCGTCACTGCCGTGCCCGCTGGGCCGCTGTCGGGGCTCACGCGAGTGACGATGGGGTTCGTCTGCGTAGGGATGTCGTCCGGGAAATCGCTCCCCCCGGAACCTCCGCAGCTCGAAAAGAGGAACAGGATAAGGAAGATGGATGCTATATGGATGAGGCGCTTCATGTCGAAGCGCCTATTAGATTAAATCCTGGCCTGAATCAAGGAGTAAGAGTCAGGGGACGAGGCGCGCCACCTTTCCGGGGAAATCCCTCTCGAAGAAATTTCGCGCCTGTAACTTGAGATCGGACATCCTGAGCGGATTGAAGCAGGTGGAGCGAAGGTGGGAGCAGTATTTTGCGGCGAAATGGCTGGCGGTGGCGTAGCGCTCCACCTCGTCTTCCGAGAGGCCGGGACCGAAGGAGTGGCGCTCGAACTGGCGTTCGAACAGCTCCGGCGATATCTCCCCGTAGCGCCCGGCGGCGATCAGGTGGATTAAAAGGAACTTGTCGACTTCGCCCTGAAGCTCCAGTTCGAGCTTCGAGACCTGCCTGTTTTTCCCCGCCCTGTCCGCCACGTAGAGAAAGTGGCTTGCGCCCTCCGCTGCGCAGGAAAGCTCGTCCAGGTGGTCGAGCGCATCTCCGGACTCCAGGGCGCATATTATGGAGGGATCGATGAAAAGGCCTATCTCCAGCGCTTCGTCGGTCTGTCTTATCAGCAGCGTCTCACGGCTTATGTCGGAGTTGCCGACTAGCTCATCCGAGCCGGAAGAGCACGCCATCACGAGATAGTGGTCTATGTCTAGCGGTGACGATACGCCGTAGAGCGAGCACAGCATCCTGTAGAGTTCCGATATCTTCATTGTTCCGCCGCCGCCCTGCCCGTGTTTATTCCGTCCTTGAGGAGAAGCTGCTGGAGGTTTTCGTCTCCGGTCTCGAGCCAGCGCTCGTAGATCTTCAGGATGTCGCCGTCGGAGGCGGCCCGGTTCCAGGGCGCCATTATCGATAGCACCTCGGCGAATTCGGAGAATTTGCTTGAGAGCTCGCGGTAGAGGGATGAGAAGACTGGTTCGTCGGCGTAATGCGCGGCGAGCTTTCCATAAGCCGCGGCGCCGACTCCGGCATAGTAGGATATGTCCACGATGCTCCTGCGAACCCGCTCAGCATAGAAGCCGGCTATCACTAGCGCGGTGTCACCGAGGCTTCGGAGCAGCTTGCGTCTCCCGATGTGGTCCTCGTTTCCACCCTCCAGCATGCGCACCGCAAGCGGTTTTGAGAGGAGATCCTCCCCGTCGTCGCACAGCCGCCCCTGCGATTCATGGAATTCGATCAGGAGGTTGACCAAATAGAACTGGGTCATTTCGGCGGCCGCAACCGCGTGGCCGACCAGCGCCTCGTGGATCTGCTCCCTGAGCACATCCTTTATTTCCTCTCCGACTATTATCGCCCTTTTCTTCATTTCCCCCTCCTGGGCCTATAAAGCAGCAATAAACGTGCCATGAGGCGCCTTATGAAGGCAAAGGGGGATGTTATTTCTAAGGTTTTGATTTATAAGGGATATAGTAAGCTGGGGTATTCCCTCTTGTTCACGATCTTCTCGTCACCGGTGGGTTTGATGGGGTCATTTATACTCAGGGCTGGTGCTATATGTTCCCGCCGATTTTAACCGATTCCTCCTCGGCCTTCGGGGCGGAGGTCTCCGGCGTGGGTCTGAACAGTTCGCGCGAGACGAATCTGAGGCACATGGAGCCGGTGGCTGCCTTCATCACGTAGTTCGAAAACATCCACGCGAGACTGAACGAGAAGAGCAGATCGCCGGGGCTGACCCCTCCGGCTGTTATCGCCGGTGCTTCGACGAAAGGCTTCAGGAGCTCTACGAGAGCTGCGTTGGAAGTGCCGAGGCCTCCCGGCGTTATGGGGAGCGATCCGATGAAGAATATTATCGGGATGTTAGCCAGTATCTTCAGAAAGGGGACATGCGCGTCGAAGGCCCATATCGCGACATACATTCCGAGCATTATGAAGGCGTGCACCGGCAGCCGCGCGAATGCCACGTATGCGTAGTCGGAGATGCCGGTAGTAGCCAGCAGATCGACCAGTTTGAACTTCCTGAGCCTCTTTACGAAGGAGAGATCTGCAGCCGCGTTCGCCACCAGTATAAGCGCGACCAGACCGCCTACCCCGGCGACGGTGAATATGCGCACGAACTGAGCTATGTTCATCCCTGCAACCTCGAACGGCCACGAGGTCAAGAACGTGGTCGAGAACGCCAATGTCGCGAGGAGCAGCAAATCTACCACAACAACTATTCCGAAGATGCCCAGCATCTTCGATATAGGGATACCGTGTTTTCTGTACTGGTAGAATGCGAACGCCGCCTGTGCCGCCGCGTAGTTGAAGATCATGAAAAGGTATGTCGCGCCGCGAGCCGGAAGGAGCTCGCGCACGCCCTCCGGGTTTCCGAAGCGGGAGAGGACGAGCGAGATGGAAAACGTGTCTATGACGAACATCACGAAAAAATAGAGTACCGCTACAGTGAAGAAGAGCGGAATGTTTACGTATTTCATAGCGTTATAGATATTTGCAGGAGGGTATCGGTGAAAGAGCCAAGCGAAGATAGCCGCGGCCACGAGCCACGGAAACGCCTTTTTGAAAAAAGTAAGCAACTGTTTCATCAGGGCACCGATAAGGAGGGCGACATTAGGAAAGCGCCCCTGCGCTGTCAATCATGCTAAAGAGGCTTGACGGAGGCAGGGGAGAGGAGACAGCCTCCGTCACCCCAATCCCCCATCTCCTTTCCCCGATAAAAGCCCGTGCCCCCGAAGGGGGGCGCGGGTTTTTTTTCAGGCCACCGGTCACGGAGCAAATTTCCGAGCAGTGGATTAAACGCGAAATTTGCCCCATGATCGGTGGTCAACGCTGCTCCCTTTTGAACCCCTGGCACACGACGTAACGCTCCGATGAGGTCTTTCTAGTGGCCTCTGGCGTCAGGGCGTTGACCTTAGCGAAGCGCTTTCTCAGCATTGCAACGTATCCGGGGAATTCCTCGCCGGGGAAGATCTTCACTACGAAGTTTCCCCCTTCGCATAGAAACTCTTCGCACATCTCGAACGCTCTCATCGCCAGCTCGTAGGATCTGAAGGCATCGGCGAACTGAACGCCGGAGAGGTTGGGCGACATGTCGGACAGTATGCAGTCAGCCCTGCCCCCGGCGAGTCTTGCAACCTCATCCTGCGAGGCCTCGTCGTTTAAGTCTCCATGAACGAAAGCGGAGTTCTTCGGCAGGGATATCTTGAGCGGCAGGAGGTCGATGCCTACGACCATTCCCTTTGGGCCGAGAAGCGGCGCCACCTCTTGGAGCCATCCGCCCGGGGCGCAGCCCAAATCGATCACCGAGTCGCCTCTATTCACGAGGCGGAATCTTTTCTGCAGCTCGGCGAGCTTGTAGACCGCACGCGAGGCCTTTCCCTCGCGCTTTGCCTTTCTGTAGAAGTGGTCCTTCCGCTCGAACGCCATGAACAAAAGTTACAACAACAACAGTCCATAAGTCCATGAGTCCATCAGACAACATATGCCTGAACTCATGGGCTGCTTTTGGTGGACTGGTGTTATGTGGGGAATTTTGACCCCCAAAAGCAGCTAAATGGGGCGTGCAGGACCCCTTTCAACAGGACGCGGCATAAAAAAACCTTCAAAATCAAATAATTAAAAATTACTCCGGTGGCAGAGAATTTGCATATTTACCGGGCAGGAGAGAAAGGGAGGGCGTCATGACAGGAGCTGGCAAACAGGTTGGCAGGGTCGTCGATCCGAACGCAGCAGCCATCAAGGCTGCTGAGCAGAACTTCAAGGCGATCAGCAAAATCAAGGAGGACAAGGTCGAAGATGCCCCTTCGAGGAAGGGCTTCGAGGTCGACAACACGAAGGCCTCCTTCAAGAAGTTCGAAAAGTCCGGCAAGATTAACGCCGGCCTCTTCGCGAAGAGTGCCCCCGTGGCGGATAAGGAGATACCGGGAAACACCTCGCGCACGCGTGCGATGGCGGATTTTCTCTCGAAGGCGAATCCGACGCAGCTCGAGGGTATGGTGCTCAAGAAGGTCATCGAGGATCTCGCATAAAGGGGAGGGAGTTATGGCAAAGAAGTGGACAAAGGAAGAAGTCGTCAGGCTTTTCGAGCTACTCGTCGAGCGCGGCGCGCCGATAATATCACATCCGAAGTTCAGGGAGCTTCTGAGCAGGGACCAGAACCTCCTCACAAACCAGGTCACGCGCGAGGCGAACGGAAACATCGCCTACCGCTCGGTGGATTTCGACGTCAACGAACTCGAGGACGAGGAGTTCTGGGAGATGATAGATTCCACCCCGTATCAGGATCTCATAGAGGACAACGCCGCTATAGCGATCCTCAAGATGGCAGAGAAGTTCAACATAATAAACTGAGATTCTTGATCTCGATAGCTCAAAAGGGCCGCCCTGAGGGCGGCCCTTCTTTTTGAAAAAATTCCGCAACTATTTGGGGCAGGTGCCGATACCTTAATTGGATGGCAAATCTGTCTAAAAATGCATTCACGGGGAGACGGCCATGGTCGTTTGCCCCGTTTTTTATCTCATTGGGATAGGATGCGGCCCCGGATGGTATCGCGGGGGCGATTTGTAAGTTGTTGGTTTAAAAGAAAAAAGGCGAAATCCTTTCGGATTTCGCCTGTGGGCAGGGACGGAATCGAACCGCCGACACGTAGATTTTCAGTCTACTGCTCTACCGACTGAGCTACCTGCCCCTTGAAGCGGTGAAAAGTTAAAAGTTTAAAGTGAAAAGGAAAAAGCTTTTAAAAACATATAGTTCTAAAGTGCCGGGGACAATAGACGATTGGTTTTTCGCTGTCAAGCGAGATGGCTGAAATTGAGAATTTGGCTTAGTTTTCATATGCGATCTGTGGACAACTGGAAGCACCTGGTCAGCGGTAACGTGTCAAGGCTTTAAATAGAAAAAAGAATTTAAAAAACAGTATGTTGCGAATTGACGGGTCTGGGAGGGATGTGGTATACATGGCCTCCGTGACAAGGGGATTAAAAGGCTTAAAGTGTTGAAATTATTGATAAATCAATCGCATTGGGGAGCGGGGCGCCGCAGGCGTCCGAAAGGGGAGGTAAGATGACGATGACTGAGAGGCGTTCGGCACTCAACAGGGAATTCAAAGTTGGCGATGTCGCAGTCTACCCGGCGCACGGGGTCGGCACGGTGCACTCCATCGAAGAGCGCGAGATCGCCGGCAACAAGCACAAGTTCTACATCCTCAAGATCATCGACACAGGAATGACCATCATGGTCCCCACCGGCAATGTCAGGAGCGTGGGTCTGCGCGAGGTAATAAACGAGAGCGAGGTCGATATAGTTTACGAGATCCTCGCAGAGCGCGACATATCGATAAACGAGCAGACCTGGAACCGACGCTACCGCGAATACATGGACAAGATCAAGACCGGCTCGATCTACGAGATAGCGGAAGTCCTCCGAGACCTTATGCTCCTGCGCTACGAGAAGGAGCTCTCCTTCGGCGAGCGCAAGATGCTCGATACCGCGCGCTGCCTTATAATTAAGGAGTTGGCGATTGCTCAGGAGATAACCGAGGAGGAGGTGGCCTCCGAGATAGACGAAATATTCGCGAACTAGGGCCCTTAAAGGGGGCATCACTTCGGCCCGCCCCGGAAGGGGCGGGCCTTTTTGTATCTTATAAGGTTAGCCGCCGAAAACCCTGGCCTTCAGGCCAGGGTAGAATCGGCGGA
>DAONII010000017.1:0-12761 GCA_035405085.1 bacterium
GGGGTCTCGCAGCACATAGCGAAGCTCGAGGCGGAGATAGGATGTACCCTCTTCGAGCGGAGGGGTAAGCGTCTGGCCCTCTCCGACTTCGGTTCGCAGTTTCTGGGAGGGGCGAGAAAGCTCCTGAAGGACGCTGCCAGTCTCCGGGCCATGAGCGGTAGCTCCGCAACGCCGACGGGTACTATCCGGCTGGGCCTCACAGATGCGTCGACGCAGACGGTGATACCCCCCGCCCTTTTGGAGTTCAGGGGGCGCTACCCGGGAGTGCACATCAGGTTGGACGTCGATGACTCAGGCGACATAGAGGACGGGGTTCTGCGCGGCCACTATGATTTCGGAGTCATAACGGAGGGATTGAAGCCGCATCCGCAGCTGGAGATCGTCGTCCTCTACCGCGACCGAATAGATGCCCTCGTATCTCGCAGCCATCCGCTGTCGCACCGAAAGCATGTGGGGCTTAAGGAGCTCGCGAAGTTTCCGCTTCTCGTATACCCGCGCCGCAGCCGAACGCGCGCCACTATTGACGAGGCCTTCCATTCCGCCGGCGTGGTGCCCCGCGAGACGATAGACGTCTATATCAACACCGCGGCGGTCAAGCTGGCCGAGGTCGGCGTGGGCGTGGCGCTCCTTTCGCAGGCCTTCATCGAGGAGGAGCTGCCGAAGGGAAAGTGCGTGCAGATAAGGGTGTCGGGCGATCCGTTCGCGCGCTCCATCTGCCTCGTGCGCAGGGCGGACGCGCACATCTCAGAGGCCGCCGGCTGTTTCTGCGACATACTGACGAAGGGGCGTTCCGTGCCGGCGGGATCCGCGCACGGATGATCCTCGGCCGGCGCTTTGCCTGAACCAGGCCCCCGAAGCCATCGGTTCATAGGGGTTGAATTTCCGGCCCGATCGGATACGTTCGGGCGATGATATCCGTCAGCGAAGAATTGAGGCCCGGCGTGCGCCTTCAGGGCGGCGGCCGGGCCTCTTTCACCGTATGGGCGCCCTCGTCGAAGGGAGTGAGCCTGAAGATCCTCTCGTCGGAGGAGAGGATCTTCCAGATGGAGAAGGACGATCTGGGCTACTGGAGGGCCACGGCGGATGGGGTCCAGGCCGGGAGCCTTTATCTGTACCGCCTCGACGGGGGGAACGAGCGCCCGGATCCCGCTTCGCACCTTCAGCCCGAAGGGGTTCACGGCCCTTCGGAAGTCGTAGACCATTCGGTCTTCCGCTGGACCGACGGCTCCTTTACCCCCCCAGCGTTCGGCGACATGATCCTCTACGAGATACACGTCGGCACCTTCACGCCGGAAGGAACCTTCGCCGCCGCTGCAGATCGCCTCGAGGCGCTGAAGGAGATCGGAGTAAACGCTATCGAGCTCATGCCGGTCGCCGCGTTCCCCGGGGAGAGAAACTGGGGCTACGACGGCGTTTATCCCTTTGCGGTTCAGGCCTCATACGGGGGCCCCGGGGGGCTGAAAGATTTCGTAGACTCGGCGCATTCGCACGGCATGGCGGTGGTGCTCGACGTGGTCTACAACCACCTCGGGCCCGAGGGAAATTATCTGCAGGAGTTCGGCCCTTACTTCACCGACAAATACCGCTCCCCCTGGGGCATGGCGGTGAATTTTGACGATGCGATGAGCGACGAGGTCAGGCGTTTCTTCATCGAGAACGCGCTTCACTGGTTTGAAAACTACCACGTGGACGCCCTTCGCCTCGACGCGATCCACGGCATCTACGACATGAGCGCCACCCCATTTCTGGCCGACCTGTCCCGGGTTGTGGAGGAGTTCGGCGAAACGAAGGGCCGGGATTTTCACCTCGTGGCCGAGAGCGATTCGAACGACGTAAGGACGATTCTGCCCCGCGAGGGCGGCGGGCTGGGGCTCTACGCCCAGTGGAGCGACGACTACCACCACGCGGTGCACACGCTGCTCACGGGCGAGAGGGGCGGCTACTACGGCGATTTCGGAAAGGCCAGCCATCTCGCGAAGGCGCTTCGCGAGGGGTTTGTCTACTCCGGGCAGTATTCCGAATATCGCAGGAGGAGCCACGGCAGCTCCTCGGCGGGCCGGCCCTCGCGCAGGATGGTCGTCTTCTCCCAGAACCACGACCAGGTGGGCAATCGGATGAACGGGGAGAGGCTTTCGAACCTCGTTTCATTCGAGGCCTTGAAGCTCGCCGCCGGAGCAGTTCTCCTGTCGCCTTTCGTTCCGCTTCTGTTCATGGGCGAGGAATACGGTGAGAGCGCCCCGTTTCTGTATTTCGTGAGTCACGGCGACGCCGCCCTCATAGATGCTGTGCGCGAGGGGAGAAAGCGAGAATTCGCCGCGTTCAACTGGGGGTCCGAGCCCCCGGATCCGCAGTCCGGTGAGACATTCGCCGCGTCGAAGCTCGATTGGGAGCTTCGCGGCTCCGGACGGGGCGGGCTGCTGTTGTCCTTCTACCGCGAGCTGATCGGAATTCGAAATCGCATCCCCGCACTCTCGTCGGTCGAAGCCCCCCCGGCCGAGTCCGTTTCTTTGGACGACTCCGGCGTGGTGTGCTTTTCGAGATCCTGCGGAAAGAGCCGCGTCGCCTGCCTCATGCACTTCGGGCGCGAGAGTTGCGTCTACCCCTTTCCCTTCAAAGGGGAAGGGTGGAGGCTCGTACTCGATTCCGCCGACCCCCGTTGGGGCGGACCCGGTTCGCGACTGTCCGACAGGATCGGCGCTTCGGAGGACGTGGCCGCGCTGTCCGAGAGCGTGGCACTTTACTCTCTGGAGGGAAAATGACAGACCGCCGCGTATGCATCCACGCGCACTTCTACCAGCCTCCGAGGGAGAACCCCTGGCTCGAGGAGGTGGAGGTGCAGTACTCGGCATATCCCCATCACGACTGGAACGAGCGCGTATGCGCCGAATGCTATGCCCCGAACGCCGCATCCAGGATACTGGGGGGTGACAGGAAGATTCTGGATATAGTGAACAACTATTCTCGGATAAGCTTCAACTTCGGTCCGACGCTTTTGACGTGGATGGCCAGGCACGAACCCGAGGTTTACGGCGCTATTTTGGACGCCGACAGACAGAGCAGGGAACTGTTCTCGGGGCACGGGTCCGCGCTCGCCCAGGTCTACAACCACGTGATCATGCCTCTCGCCGACGAGAGGGATAAGCGCACGCAGGTGATATGGGGAATCCGCGACTTCGAGCACAGATTCAAGAGAAGGCCGGAGGGGATGTGGCTCGCGGAGACCGCGGTCGACATACCCACGCTGGAGGCGCTCGCCGAGCAGGGAATAGCGTTCACGATACTCGCCCAGCATCAGGCAGGCCGCGTTCGACGCAAGGGCGAAGACGCCTGGCACGATTTGAACGGCGAGCCCCTGGATACGAAGGTGCCCTACGCATGTCCGCTTCCTTCCGGGAGATCCATGGCACTGTTCTTTTACGACGGCCGGATAGCCCACGATATAGCTTTCGGCAATCTGCTCGATGACGGCGGCCGCTTCGCGAACCGCCTGATGCAGGCGCTCGACGACAGGGACGGGCCTCAGCTCGTGCACATAGCCACCGACGGCGAGACCTACGGCCATCATCACCGCTTCGGGGATATGGCGCTGGCCTACTGCCTCCACCACATAGACGCGGACGAATCGTTGGAGCTCACCGTCTACGGGGAGCATCTGGAAAGATTTCCGCCTGAGCACGAGGTTGAGATAGTTGAAAAAACCTCCTGGAGTTGTGCGCACGGCGTGGAGAGGTGGCGCTCGGACTGCGGGTGCCGTGCCGGCGGAGATTCGGAATGGGTGCAGGGCTGGCGCGCGCCGCTTCGCGGAGCCTTCGACTGGCTCAAGGAGGGGCTCGACCGAATCTACGAGGAGAAAATCGAAACCTTCTCCCCGGACCCGTGGGCCGCCCGCGACTCGTACATCGACGCGATACTGGACCGATCTACGGAGGCCGTCGACGCGTTTCTGACCCGAAACTGTCCGGGCGCCCGTTCGCCGGATGACGTCAGGCAGGTCCTCAGGCTTCTTGAGATGCAGCGCCATTCCATGCTTATGTACACCAGCTGTGCCTGGTTTTTCGACGAGATCTCAGGGATAGAGACTGTTGAATCCTTGCGGTGCGCCGCACGCGCCATGCAGCTCGCGCAGGATTCGGCCGGGATAGACCTGGAATCCTCCTTCGAGAGTCTGCTCGCAAAGGCCCCGAGCAACGTATCCGCCTTCGGGGACGGCAGCAGGGTATACGAAATCCTCGTCAAGCCCTCGGTGGTCAATCTCCTGAGGGTGGGGGCCCACTATGCCGTTTCGTCGCTCTTCGAGGAGTACCATGACACGACCCGCATCTATTCGTACGAGGCGGAGAGGATCTTTCACCATCTCACGGAGATGGGGAGGCAGAGGCTCCTGGTCGGCAGGGCTCGGCTTCGATCCTCGATAGTGCGCGAGGAGGAGATCGTGACGTTTGCGGTCCTCCACCTGGGAGACCATAATCTCTATGGCGGGGTGAGGCCGTCGGGGAGCGACGACGCCTACGAATCCATGAGGCAGGAGATTCAGGATGTCTTCAGAAGGGAGATGTCAGCCAGGTGGTGCTCTCGATGGACCAGCACTTCGGCACCCACAGCTATTCCCTCTGGCACCTCTTCAAGGACGAGCAGAGGAAGGTCCTCGCCCAGGTGCTTGGCTCCGCAATGAAGGAGGCGGAGTCCGCTTTTCGGCAGATCTACGACCATCATTTTCCGGCGCTGCAGGTCATAAACGAGATAGGACATCCGTTGCCGCGCCCGCTTGCCTCTACCGTCGAGTTCGTGCTCAACACCGATTTCCACATGGCGCTCGAGCAGGACGCCGACCTCGCGCGCATGGAGCGCCTGGGCGCCGAGATCAAAAGGTGGGCCGTGAAACTCGACAAGCGGACGCTCTCGTTCGCAGCGAGCGGGCGGCTGAACGAAATATTCGTCCGGATAGATAAGAACCCCGAGGATGTCGAGGCGTTCGAGCAGGCCGACGCCTTCATAAGGCTCATGAGGGATGTGGGAATTCCGCTCAACGCCTGGAAGGCCCAGAACATTCACTTCGCCCTTGGCAGGGGCCTCGGAGGCCAAATGCAAGAACGCCTCTCCGCAGGGGACGAGAGGGCCTCCCGCTGGCTTAAGGCCTACGAGGCCCTCGGCGCATCCCTTCAGTCCGGAGGATTGTGATGCACGTTCCAGGCGCCACATATCGCATACAGCTAAGGAAGGAGTTCGGTTTCGATGATGCAACCGGAATCCTTGAGTATCTCTCGCAGCTTGGAATAACCGATATCTACGCATCGCCCGTGTTCTCGTCGCGCCCCGGAAGCTCCCACGGCTATGACGTCGTCGATCCGTGCGAGATAAACCCGGAACTGGGCGGCGAGGAGGGCTTTCGCAGGCTTGCCGCCCGAATGCGGGAGCTTAAGATGAATGTGGTGCAGGACGTCGTTCCCAACCACATGGCGTACGATTCCGGCAACCGAATGCTGATGGACGTTCTCGAGAACGGGGAGAGGTCGCCCTATCGGAGCTTCTTCGACATAGAGTGGGGCCACGTCTACGAGAGCATACGCGGCCGCATACTCGCGCCGTTCCTCGGGCGCTTCTACGGCGAGGCCCTGGAGGCCGGGGAGATATCGCTCTGCTACGGGCCCGACGGGCTTTTCGTAAAGTACTACGAGCTGAAGCTGCCGCTCAGGATCGAGTCCTACTCCACCGTCTTCACGCACCGGATGGACGAGCTTGCGGCGAAGCTCGGGGAGCATCACCCGGACCTCATGAAGCTCTCCGGGACGCTGCACGCTCTCACCTCCGTACCGGACGGCGACGGTTCATCGGAGACCGGCGAGCAGATACGGTTCGCTAAGGAGATGCTCTGGGACCTCGCCTGCAAGAGTCCCGGCATAAGGGCGCACGTCGACGCCGTGCTCAAGGAGTTCAACGGAACGGCGGGCGACTCCCGGAGCTTCGATCTGCTCGACGGCCTTCTCTCGAAGGAGCGCTTCAGGCTCTCGTTCTGGAAGGTGGCGACCGAGGAGATAAACTACAGGCGCTTCTTCAATATTAACGAGCTCATATCCTTGAGGGTCGAGGACGAGTCGGTATTGGACAGGACCCATTCCCTGATCTTCAGGCTCATGGACGAGGGCCTGATAGCGGGTCTGAGGATAGACCACATAGACGGCCTGTACGACCCGACCCGCTATCTCAGGAGGATGAAGGAAAAGACGGGCGGTGCGTATATCGTGGTGGAGAAGATACTCGGGAGGCAGGAGTCCATTCCCAGGCGCTGGCCGGTGGAGGGTACGACCGGATACGATTTCATGGGCGCGGTGAACGGGCTCTTCTGCGACGGGAGGAACCGCAGGCGCTTTCAGAGGATATACGAGAAGCACGGAGGGGGTCAGCGGGATCCGGAGACCCTGGCAGCCGACAAGAAGAGGATGATAATAGGCAAGCACATGGCCGGGGACATCGACAACCTCGCCCATCTGCTGAAGACGATCTCCGGGCTGGACAGATACGGGCGCGACATAACGATGTACGGACTTCGCCGGGCGCTCGTCGAGGTGATGGCCTGTTTTCCGGCATACCGAAGCTACGTCGATGCGGAGGGGATAAGCCCCTCCGACCGCCTGTTCATAAAGGAGGCCGTCAGCTTCGCGAGGCGCAGCAGCCCCAACCTTTTCTACGAGTTCAATTTCCTAGAGAAATGCCTCCTTCTGGAGTTCGCCGAGATGCTGAGCGAGGAGGAGAGGGGCAAGCTCTTGCACTTCGTGATGCGCTTCCAGCAGTTTACCGGCCCTCTGATGGCGAAGGGCTTCGAGGACACGACTCTCTACATCTTCAATCGCCTCGTATCGCTCAACGAGGTGGGCGGCGACCCGGGCTCCTTCGGCGTAACCGTGAAGGATTTTCACGCCTTCAACTCCAGGCGCGCGAAGCGGGAGAGGCACGCACTCTGCAGCACGGCAACGCATGATACGAAGCGCGGCGAGGACGCACGCACGAGGATAAGCGTTCTCTCCGAGATCCCGAACGAGTGGGAGATGCAGCTCAAGGCCTGGCGCAAGGTCAACTCCCGCTTCAAGTCCTCCGACCGCGGCCGGAAGATGCCCGACGCCAACGACGAGTATTTTTTGTACCAGACGCTTTTGGGTAGCTGGCCGTCGGGCGACGCCGATATGGGGGCGTACCGGGAAAGGCTTCACAACTACCTGATAAAGGCTGTCCGCGAGGCGAAGGTCCACACCGCGTGGCTTAAGCCCGATGAGGTTTATGAAGGGGCGCTGCTCGGCTTCGTCGACGCCCTGGTCTTCAACAACGGAGGCGGGCGCTTCATGGAGCTCTTCCGCCCCTTCGCGAAGAAGGTGGCTTTTTTCGGCATGATCTCGTCGCTCTCCCAGGTCCTCCTCAAGGCGACATGTCCGGGAGTGCCCGATATCTATCAGGGAACCGAGCTGTGGGACTATAGCTTCGTGGACCCGGACAACCGGCGCCCGGTGGACTACGGGCTCAGGGAGAGGCTTCTCTCCGAGATGAGGGCCTTAAGGGATGCCTCTTCGCGGGATCTGATTCGGGGGGTATTGAACAGCTGGCAGGATGGTAGGGTGAAGCTTTTTCTCACGCACGCCGCGCTCACGGCAAGGGGCGAACATTCGGATCTCTTCAAAGACGGAGATTACGTTCCGCTCAAGGCCGAAGGGCTTTACGCAGATCACGTCGTGGCCTTCGCAAGGCGCCTGGGAAACGACTGGGTTGTCGCGGTGGCCCCCCGCCTTTTGACCCACGTGGTTTCAGAGGGAGAACTTCCGCTCGGGCAGGGGGTCTGGAGGGACACCAGGATACAGCTGCCTCCCGAGGCGCCCGAATTTTGGAGGGATGCCCTGTCCGGCGCGAAGGCGGGTGGTCGAGAGATGCTCGCAGGCGATATCCTTGACCAGTTTCCCTGCGCGATGCTCTTTCCAGCCTGATGCGCGAAGTTTGATTTTTTTCAGTTCGCCAGGAAAGGTTTTTCGCTCAGCCCGCCGAGGAGCACGTCTATCAGGCTGTCGACTATGATCTTGCGGTCCACGCTGGATGTCTTGAAGATAGCCACCTGAACGAGAATCTCCCGGAAGCCGCCGAGGATTATGCAGGCGGCCACGCGGGGGTCCACGCGCCGAACTATGCCGAGGCCCATGCCTTTGCTTATGGATCTCTCTATCATGCCTAGTATGCTTCCGTAGAAATCCTTAAGCCTGTCGTCTATCTCGGGGTCGAGGCCCACCGCTTCGTTGAACAGTATCCTGCCGATCTCGGGGCGGCTGAACATCAGGTCGATCACCCTCTGTACGTTTCCGCGGACCTGTTTTGCAGGGCTCGTCTCCGAGCTCAGATCGACGATTCTTATCTGATCCTGAAGGGTTGAAATGAATTCGTCGAGGATCGTGTCGAAGATGTCGTGCTTGCTCTTGAAGTAGAGATAGAAGGTTCCCCTGGCTACCCCGGCCTTGGCTATTATGTCGCTCACCTGTGTAGCATGATAGCCCCGGTCGGCGAAGCATGCCGCCGCGGCCTCAGATATGGCGTTTTTCCTCTCCTCAGGCTTCATGCAGAACCTCGGCAGGCGCCGGTTTTTTGCCCGATACGCAGCCCACGTTGGCCAGGTACGTCCGCACCAGGTGGCTCAAATCGCTCTCTCCGTCGAAGAACAGGGACACGACCGGGACGCCCATCTTGCGCTCCAGCCTCTGGAATATGCCCGAGGTCAGCGTGCCGGGCATGCAGCCGAATGGCGCGCAGTTTATGATAAGGTCGACGCCCTGCTCGGCGAACTCTATCGCCCTGCCGACCGTCAGTATGGATTCGCCGTCGAACTGGCTCGGGAAATGGCGTGCACCGGCGGCGACGGTGCTGGCTATCGGGGGTTCGTGCCTGTCGCCTATTATGTCCCTCATGGCCTCGGCCAGTATCTTCTCCTGGCGCATCATGAATTTGTTCTTTATCGTTGTCTTCAGCTTTGTTTTGACGCCGTGTCTTTCGAGCTTTCCCTTCTGTCTGTCGAGGAACGCCAGATACTGGAACCATTCAGAGATCGGCGCTACCCAGGCCTCGCCTCCGGTTTCCTCTATCCTCTCGACGAGTTTTCCGTTCGTGAAGGGGTTGAGGCGCACGTATATCTCACCAACCACACCTATGAGCGGACGGCTGGCAGTGTCGCGGGGGAGATCCGCCATGTCGCGGGCCGCTTCCTTCAGCGCATTCGTCAAGTCGCCCGCCTCCTCTATGGTGCGCTCGACCCGCTCCAGTATTTTGACCATGAGCGAGTCGAATGCGGTACGGTCTTTAGCGTAAGGCCTCACGCGGCAGCGTGCCTTGTAGAGGAAGTCGGCCGCGAGCATCGCGTTGAAGAGGCGGCGGCTCGTCTTCATGTCCATGCCGTAGCTGCCGGTCTCGTCGCTCCAGCTCTCTATCGCGGTCTTTCCGTAGCCGGCCTCGTCCAGTATGATCCTGTGCAGCGTGTGGTACTGGCCGAAGCGGCACGGGCCTTTGGCCGAGGGCATGAAGAAGCGCTGATTCTCCGGCGAGTCTGATTCCTTCAGGACCTTCAAAAAAGTTCCAATCGTTGAGGGCAGGGGCACGCATTCGGTTCCGCGGCAGTAGCGCTTCGCCATCTCGAAGGTCTCGGCGGTTTCAGGCGGCAGGGGCCTCGCGTCCTTCCCTACGCTCCTGAGGGCGGCAGCGAGAAACGGGGTTCCGTAGGGGTGCATCGGCGGGATCCAAAGGGTCGGATCGCGTCGGTTTCCCGCGGGTTCGGATTTGGCAGGCGTTTCATGGCGCGTTTCCGCATCGGTTCGTGCGCCTTCCTTGGAGATGACGTCGTCGAAAGCCTCGAGCCGGGTTATGTATCCGGCGTCCGCGCTGTGCTCGTCGAGCTCCAGCATCAGCATCGGCTTGCCCCTCATTATCTTTTCGACATAGGTCTGGAGGAAGGAATCCGGGCCGCAGCCGAAGTTGGTAAGGAAGACCGCGTGCAGATCGGGGTCTGCGGCTACGACCGTGGCGGCCTGGAGTATCTTGCGCCCGTAGTTCCAGTACATGTTGTGAAACAGCGGGTCGATCTTTACGCCCGAAAGCGGGAGCATGTCCACGGTGAAGACGTCCATGCCCATGTCGGCTATCTTCCTGGGCAACGACAGGTTTGCGCCGAGGTCGCATACGTTGTAGGGGCGGCCCAGCAAAACGACGCCCTTTCCCCCGGCAGCCTTCATCCTTTCCAGGGCCTCTTTGCCCATCGCCGCGCAGTTCTCCTCGAAGCTGCGCTGGGCGGCCAGCGAGGCGAGCCAGGCCTTCTCGATTCTGCCTCGCGATAGGCCCATCGTCGGCGAGAGTTCGCGGTGGAGTTCGTCCACTATGATGTCCAGATCGAGCTGAAAGTTGAGGGCGGGAGATATTATCGGTTTGCTTTCCGCAGCGCCCGAGCTTTTGAGTATTGAGGGGAACGCAATATTATAGGGGCAGTATACGTTTCGCTCGAATCCGTCGTCGTGGGGTTCGCCCTGCACGATGTAGGGCAGGAAGATGAAATCCACGTTCGAATCCAGGGCCAGCTCGCGCACGTGGCCGTGTGCGAGCTTGACCGGGTAGCAGTAGTCGCTGCCGATGAAGTCGATCGCCTTCGCCAACGTCTCGTCATCGGTCTGCCCGGACAGCTTCACCGAAGCCCCGAGCTCCGCGAAGAACTTCGACCACATCGGGAGATTGCCGAAGGTGAGCAGAGAGCGGGGTATGCCCACGGTCTTTGCCGGGCCTCCTTCAGTGCTCCCGGGGCCTTTTACGTTCTGTTTCCACATCCTCTCGCGCTTGCGGAAGGCGTCGAAGTGCGAGTTCACCTTTACGCGCTTTTCATCCGGATCCCGTCCGCACATATATCCCCATGAAGGCGCCGCCGAGACGTCCGTTTCGTCTCCGACGATCGCCCGGGTAATCCGGCACATATTGGAGCAGAGCTTGCATACTTCCCTTCGAAGCTCCACCTTCCTGTCGGCGAAATCGAGCCCGCAGAACCTGGTGGCCTCGCCCCTTTGCGCTACCTCCTCGAGAACGGACAGGGCGACGCCGTAGGCCCCCATCACGTGGCAGTAAGGCGAGACTGATACCGGGGCGCCCAGCAGGCGCTCGAATGCGGCGACGAGCCCGCGGTTTCTCGCGGTCGCCCCCATGAAGCATATCTTCCTGCGCGAGAGGGGGCGGCGCCCGACCACCTTGTTCAGATAGTTTTGCACGACCGAGTAAAGCACGCTTCCCATCACCTCGCGGCGGTCGAAGCCGGCCCTTATCAGGGCGTGGACGTCCTGCTCCATGAAGACCGTGCAGCGGTCGGAGGAGAAGGGCGGCTCTGTGCCCATCACCGCGTCGCCTATCTCCGAGAGCGCAAAGCCGAGCTTGCCGGCCTGCTCCTCCACGAACGATCCGGTCCCGGCGGCGCACACGTAGTTCATGTTGGAGTCGTGCGGAACGCCTTCGCGCATCGCCACGTACTTGGCGTCCTGGCCGCCTATCTCTAGGATCGTTTCGACGTCTGGATCGGCGGCGGCGGCGCCGCGGGCGTGGGCGGTGATCTCGTTTATAACGCGATCCGCCCCGATTATGGCCCCCACCATCTTTCGCCCCGAGCCGGTGGTGGCAGCGCCGGAAAACTTGAGCTCGCCGGCCGCGGCCCTCCTGATGGCGGCGAATATCTTCTGCGTGGCCCCTATCGGATCTCCGCTGGTCCTCCTGTAGAGGTCGGCGACTACGGTCCCGTTCATGTCCAGCAGGGCGGCCTTGGTGGAAGTGGAACCGATATCTATTCCGATCACCACCTCTCCCGAGAGTTCGGCGTGGATCCTCACCTCGGTCGCGTCGTCGACGAAACTCCGTTTGCAGTCGAAGGATGGGTAAGAGGAGAGGGAGAGCTCCAGGCGGGGCCTCTTGGCTATGCTCTTCTTCCCGTCTTCGTGGAGCAGCTTTTCCCAGTCGATGTCCCCGACGACGGGGCGCGCCGCGGCGATTGCCCCGCGCGAGGAGAAGGTCTCGGGGCCGTGGGGAATTACGAGCTCGACCTCCAGTTCATTTTTGAGCCAGCGCACGACTTCCTTGTTCAGCGCGACGCCGCCGGCAAAAAGGACCCGCCCGGAGGGTCTTCTGCCGCGGAAGAGAGTGGTCAGCGCGGTCTGCACCATACCGCGGCAAAGGCCGGACCACATCTCGGATACGGAGAATCCCTCCTGCTGGCGGTGGATCAGGTCGGACTTCGCGAAGACCGCGCAGCGCGCCGCGATCCGAGGCGGCTCGACTATGTCGAATTCCGCTGAGCGCTGATCTTCGCCGAGTTTCATCCGTGCGGCCTGTTCGTCGAGAAAGGAGCCGGTCCCGGCGGCGCACAGGGAGTTCGTCCTGTATCCCGCGAAGCGGCCCTCCTCGTCGAGATCGACTATGGAGAGGGAGCCGCCCCCTATATCTATTATGTGGCGGACCCCTGAATCCTTTGACGCGCCTATGAGTGCAACTGCTGGATCGACGTAGAAGATCCCCAGCTTCTTTGCGAGGAGCCTCCCGCCGGCACCGGTCATCGCCACTGCATCCGGCTTTTTACAGAGTTCGCGGGCGACCGAGATTATCGCCCTCTCAGGCTCTCCCTTGTGGGGTCTATATAATGACGAGACCTCGCTCCCATGTTTTAGTGTGGCCTTTATCGCGAGCGCGCCGACGTCTATTCCAAGTATGTGTTTTTCCATGGTTTA
>DAONII010000018.1:0-4671 GCA_035405085.1 bacterium
AGCCGATAAAGGCGATGTTCGACAAGGGCTACGTCGTAGTCGCTGGCGGCGGAGGAGGGATACCGGTCGGCCTCAACCGCCACAACCTCTTCTACGGAACCGAGGCGGTCGTCGACAAGGATCTCACCAGCGCGATCCTGGCCAACGAGATCGGCGCCGACACGCTGATCGTCATGACCGGCGTGGAATTCGCGTACGTCGACTTCGGCGGGCCCAACCAGCGTGCGCTGACCGAAATCACCGCAGACGAAATAAGGCGGCACATGGACCACGGCGAATTCGCCGACGGCAGCATGAAGCCGAAGATCCAGGCCTGCCTCGACTTCCTCGAAAGAGGCGGAGAACAGGCGATAATAACCTCCATACCGAACTGCCTCGCCGCGCTCAGGGGCAAGACTGGAACGCATATAAGGCCGTAGGTGCGGCGAGGCCTCTTTGTGTTGACATCTTTTGCTCCTTTGCGATAGCACCGCGGACCTCGCAGGGAGCGAAAGGAGGATGCCATGGGAGAAGTCGGCGAACTCAGCTTTGAAAACCCCGAAACCTGTCCGAACTGCGGTCAGTTCGTCGGAAACGAGTCCACCTGCCCGAACTGCGGCGCCGTCCTCTTCGACGAAGACGAGCTCAACGTCTTCGACGAGGAAGCGGAGCTCTAGCTGAGACGCGGGTTTTTTCAGAAAAAGCTAAAAAAATCATTGCCCTAGACGAAGTCTCATGTTACGGGCCCCTTCATTTTAAAGGCAGGCGTAAGGCCTGAGGACGCAGGGCACGAATATCAGGCGCTGAATTACGGGTTTTTTTGCGAGGGTGGCGGAACTGGCAGACGCGCTAGCCTCAGGAGCTAGTGAGGGCAACCTCATAGGGGTTCAAATCCCCTCCCTCGCACAGAGGAATAGAAGCCGAAAAAGGCCGGCCGCGGGCCTTGTCGGGCAAGCCGGCCAAGGCCCCATCGCCTAAGGAATGAGTCCCGGATGAGTTCTCCCTTTCTCACGAACATCATGCTCGTTCTCGGGGGGAGCCTGTGCCTTGTGAAATTCATCTTCGGCATCGTCGCGGCCGTCATCATCTTCTCCACGGCGGCATTTATGGGCGTATACTTCTTCTTCGCCCGCAACCTCCCCGACATACGCACGATAGAGGACTACAAGCCGCCGGTCATCAGCGAGGTCTTCGCGGATGACAAATCGAAGATCGGCGAGTTCTGGACACAGTGCCGCATATTCCTCCCCTACGAAAAGATCCCGAAGCGCGTCGTGCAGGCCTTCCTCGACTCCGAGGACGAGCGCTACTGGGAGCACAAGGGAGTCGACATGCGCTCGATAGCGCGCGCCTTCATGGCGAACCTGCGCGCCGGCACCACGAAACAGGGCGGCTCCACGATCACGCAGCAGATAACGCGCGCTCTCTTGCTATCCCGCGAAAGGTCCATGTCGAGAAAGATACGCGAGGCGATTCTGGCGACCCGCCTAGAGCGCTACCTCGACAAGGAACAGATACTGACCCTCTACCTGAACCAGATCTACCTGGGCAACCGCGCGTACGGGGTTGAGGCGGCCGCCAGAAACTATTTCAGGAAGAGCGCCGCCGAGCTCTCTCTCGCGCAGACGGCGCTTTTGGCCGGGCTGCCGACCGCGCCCACGAATTTCTCGCCCGTCAACAACCCGGCCGAGGCAAGAAAGAGGCAGATCCACGTTCTGCGCAGGATGCGCGAGGTGGGCCACATAACCGCACAGGAGGAACAGGCGGCCCTGCTCGAGAAGTTCCCGATCTACGTCGCAGGCATCGACAAGGACTTCACCGATAAGGACGCGGCCTGGTTCGTGGAACACGTCCGCCGCATCGTGAAGGAAAGATACGGTGACGACTTCATCTACCGCAGGGGGCTCAAAATCTACACGACGGTCAACATGCCCATGCAGAGGGCGGCGAACGCCGCGATCCGCGGAGGGATAGAGCGCATCGACCGCCAGCTGGGCTGGCGCGGCCCTCTCGGCCACGTGGAGTCGCCCGAAATACCCGCGAAGGCCGACGAGCTCGGCGCGAAGCTAGCCGTCAAACAGGGGATCGTGATACCGTGGCCCCCGGAGTCGGGAGCTACGAGAAGGCCGCACCTCGAGTTCGTCGAGGGCGATGAGTACGAGGCGGTCGTCACCGACATAAGCGGCAAGGACGTCTTCATTCAGATAGGGAACGTCTCCGGCATCATAAAGATCGGCGGCCTCAAATGGGCGAGGCGCTTCGTGCCGGGCGGCATCGGCTACGACGGCGGCTCCTACGTGAGCGACCCGAAGAGCGTTCTGAAGCCGGGCGACGTGATACTCGCCAGAAAGCTCGCGGACGGCACCTTCCAGCTCGCACAGGAGCCGAAGGTACAAAGCGCAATGGCCGCGGTGGATCCGAACGACGGCTTCCTCAAGGCGATAGTAGGCGGCTACGACTTCGACAAGAGCGAGTTCAACCGCGCCACCCAAGCCCTGAGGCAGCCCGGCTCGTCGTTCAAGCCGTTCGTCTACTCCGCGGCGCTCGACAAGGGCTACACGGAGAGCACTACCATCGTCGACGGCCCGGTGAACTTCCAGGTGGGGCGCAACTCATTCTGGTCGCCGAAGAACTACGGCGGCAACTACGGCGGGCCCACCTCCTTCAAGGGCTGCATAACCGCCTCCCGCAACATCCCGACGGCCAAGATCGTCTTCGACATAGGCACGCACTACCTCACCGCCTACCAGCGCAAGATGGGGATCACCACGCCGATCGACAAATACCTGTCGATGTCGCTCGGCGCGAACGCGGTCTATCTGCTGGAGATGGTTCAGGCCTACGGCGTCTTCGTAAACCACGGCAAGCTAAACCGCACGATAGCCATCACCAGGATAGAGGACTCCAAGGGAGAAGTCCTCGAGGAGATGGGCGTGCGCCTCTCCGGGAATGACAGACGCGCTGAGATAGACTGGACCGGCGCTCCCCTTGGCCTGGGGGAGGAAAAGACCGAGGTTGCCGAGGAGGCTACTGAGGCGGCAACGGGGCCCCCCATCGAGCGCAACATCGAGCCGAACGAGCTCAACACGGCCCTATGGGAGGAGGCCGCGGCCTGGATAGAGCGCGACAAGCTGAACCTCACCGACCTAGAGATAAAGACCCTCTACGGATCCGCGATCCCCGAGGGCCATGCCATAACCCCGCAGACCGCCTACATCATGGTCGACATGCTCAAGAACGTCGTCACCAGCGGCACCGCCACGCGCGTCAGGGCGCTTGGCAAGCCGGCGGGAGGAAAGACCGGCACGACGAACGACGAGACCGACGCGTGGTTCATAGGCTTCGTTCCGGACCTGGTGGCCGGCGTCTGGATCGGCTACGACCATGTCCAGAAGATAGGCCGCGGCGTTACCGGCGGCGTCTACGCGGCGCCCATCTTCTTAGACTTCATGAAGGCCGCCACGGAGGGCTGGGAAGCGAAGGACTTCCCGAAGCCCGAGGAACTCCCTGCGAACATAGCGAACCTCACCGGCGGCTCCTCGCTCTTCGGCTCCTACCCGAAGACGACGATCCCGGGGATGATCGACGGGATCTCAGGCGGAGCCGACCGCGCAGGCGAATTCTTCGAAGAAGACTTCGAGAGCTTCAGGTAGCCCCGCAAAAACCACTTAAAACAGGCTTTTCAGCTGGAAAACCGCCGTCGGCGCACCTTTTTTGACTTCGCCGAATGTGTTATAATGGGCTTAAGTCAGCAAAGGAGGCGTGCTATGAGATCATGGAAGCTAGAGAAAAACCCCGGCAAGAGGGAGGGAAGGGAGCAGTCTCAGGCAGGCTGGAACAAGAACGGGAAGGGCTACGGCCAAGCGAGGACATCTGGAAGGGATTCCCAGAAGAAGATCGCGATGGGAATCGGCTTTCACCTCCCGCGCACGCTTGGAGGGCACCACTAGTATTTTAAAGAAGCACAAAAAAGGCCCGGCCGGATCGAAAGATCAGCCGGGCCTTGTTCTTTCCTAAAAGCGCCCCCCTCTACTCCGCCTTAACCTCCACCGACTCGATCACATCCCCCTGCCTTATGCTCTCGACGACGTCCATCCCGGTGAGCGTCTGCCCAAAGACGGTATACTGCCCGTCAAGAAATGGGGTCGGCTCGAGCGTGATGTAGAACTGCGAGCCGCTCGAACGCCTCTGCGGGTTCACCTCGTCGCAGGTGCGCGCCCACGCGAGCGCACCCTTGCCGTGCCTGTGGTGGATCTCGGCCGGGATCGTGTAGCCCGGGCCGCCGGAACCGCTCCCCTCGGGATCGCCACCTTGGACGACGAACCCCGGGACGACGCGGTGAAACGTCAACCCCTCGTAGAAGCCGCCGTCCGCGAGCATCTTGAAGTTCGTCACCGAGAGGGGTGCCTCCGCTGGATAGAGTTCGGCGGTTATCTCGCCCCTGGAGGTCTTTATGACCGCCGTGTATTTCTTCCCCGCCTCCACGGCCGGGCCCTTCGGCTCCTCGAATCTCTTCTTCTCCGCCATCACAGCCTCCGTTTCCTGTTTCGCCACCGCCGGGAGATCATCCGGCTTCGGCGCCTTTGAAGAACAGCCCACCACCACCGCCACCATCAACACCGCGACCGCCGCCCTCTTCATCATATCTCTTCTCCTCTTATCAGCTTCTCTAGCTTCTCTAGCTTCTCTAGC
>DAONII010000018.1:4771-12506 GCA_035405085.1 bacterium
GCCTCTTAGCTTCTTTGCTTCTTAGCCTCTCTAGCTTCTCGCTTTTCTCGCCTCTGCGCTCACCCCTCTACCATCTCCTCGAGCTGCGCCTCTATCGAATCTCGCTGCGCCTTCAGGTTGTATCCGCCCTCGAGCGTTACGACCAGCTTTCCGCCGCAGACGGATCGCGCCAGATCGAGAAGCGCCCGCATCATCCACCTGAATCCGTCCGTGCTCACCTGCATGCCGCCGAGAGGATCCTCCCGGTGCGGGTCGTAGCCGGCGGAGACGAGTATCATCTGCGGCGCGAAGCGCTCAACCTCGGGGATGATCTCGTTGCCGAGCGCGCGCTTGTAGTCGTCGTCGCCGGAGCCGACGGGCAGCGGCACGTTCAGCGTCGCCCCCCTGCCCTCTCCCTCCCCCTTCTCGTCGGCGGCGCCGGTGCCGGGGTAGAACGGAAAGCGGTGTGTCGACGATACGAAGACGTCGCCCCTTTCGTAGAACGTCCGCTGCGTGCCGTTGCAGTGGTGGACGTCGAAATCGACGATCGCGATCCTCTCGAGGCCCCTTTCCCGCCTCAGCCACTCGGCGCCCACGGCTATGTTGTTGAAGAAGCAAAAGCCCATGGCGCGATCGCGCTCCGCGTGGTGACCCGGGGGCCTCACAAAAGCGAATGCGTTTCCCGCTCTCCCGGCCTCCACCTCCTCGCACAGCTTCAGAAAACCCCCGGCGGCGAACACCGCCGCCTCCCACGTGTAAGCGTTAGTCGAGGTGTCCGGGTCGAGCGCGGTGTGCTCTATCCCGGCGGTATTCTTTATCCTGCGAATGTAGTTCTCGTCGTGAACCCAGACGAGCTCGTCGTCGTCAGCCTGGCGCGGTTCGATACGCATAAGCTCGCGCCCGACGCCGTCGCCGTCGAGTATCTCCTTTATCGCCAGAAGGCGCCTGGGCGTCTCCGGGTGTAGGTAGCCCATCTCGTGGAGCGTGAACCTTTCGTCCCAGACTACGGCGGTGGTCTGCATAACACCCCCTGCAGAAGTATAAAATCCACCCATTTATCAACAACTTGACCTCTCCATCCTCTCCCTTAATAGCATCCAAATCATCTTGCAATCAAAATGCTATTTCATAATATGCGCCTCCCTTCATGGCGAAAAAACCGCCCGAGGGGGAAAAAGGAGACTCCATGGCCGCAAAGACGCTCACCAAGGATCAGTTCAAAAAATTCACGCAGAAGCTCGTCGATTCCGGAAAGGTAGTCGGCGCGAAGCGCAAGGAGAAGAAGTTTGCCTTCGGCGAGATCCTTGACGCCTCCGAGCTCGTCCTCGATTACGACGTCACCCTCTCCTCCCCGCGCTTCTTCTTCCAGCCGCCGAAGGAGACTCTCCTCGAGTTCGAGGTCGGCGACAAGACGAAGCTCTCCGCGAAGTTTTGCGCCGAGCCGTTCGTGCTTCTGGGAATCCACACCTACGACATGAAGGCCTTAAACCAGATGGACAAAATCTGGGCCGCCGACCACGCCGACGAACACTATCTCGCCAGGCGGCAAGCGGCCACGGTCGTCGCGCTCGAGCCCACCAGGGCGTCGAAGCACTCGTTCTGGTCCTCGATGGACGCCGCCACGGTGAAGGAGGGCTTCGACCTCTTGCTCACCGACATCGGCGACAAATTCGTCGTGGAGGTCGGCACGGAAAAGGGCGCGAGCCTGCTCGCGAAGCACGCTCCGGACGCCACGGACTCCTCGAAAGAGGATCTCGAGGCGCGCGAGAAGGCGAGGCAGAAGCTCCCCTCCATGTGCGCGAAAGAGCGCGAGGTGAAGGCAAAGGTATCCGAGATAACGGAGCTCATGAAGAAGAACTACGAACACCCGGTATGGAAAACGAAGGCCGAGAAGTGCTACGGCTGCGGATCATGCAACCTCGTCTGCCCCACCTGCTACTGCTTCGACGTGAAGGACGAGGTCGAACTCGATATGAAGCACGGCTGCCGCACGCGCAGCTGGGACGGCTGCCTGCTGGAGGGGTTCGCGCACGTCGGCTCCGGCGAAAACTTCCGCGAGCACCGACACGAGCGCTTCCGCCACAGGCTGCTTCGCAAGACCGTGTTCGTCCCGGAGAAGATAGGCGAGCTAGCCTGCGTCGGCTGCGGCCGCTGCGCCGAGGTCTGCCTCCCGGACATCACGGATCCGGTCGACATCATCAACACGATCAAGGAGGGAAACTGACCATGGCCGCCGCAAATCCCGGAAACTCCCTTTACCTCCCTGAGCTCGCCACGATCGAGAAGGTCTCGACGATGACCTCCACGGAGGCCTACTTCAAAATCAAGCTCGACTCCAAAAAGGAGCTCGGCCACAAACCCGGCCAGTTCGTCGAGGTCTCCCTCTTCGGAATCGGCGAGGCGCCGATCTCGGTCTCCTCCTCGCCCACGATGAAGGGCGGCTTCGAGCTGGTAGTCAGGAAGGTCGGAAACGTGACCGGCGCGATGCACGCTCTCAAGGAAGGCGCCACCGTAGGCATACGCGGCCCGTTCGGCACGAACTTCCCGTTTGAGGAGACGAAGGGGCGCGACATCCTATTCGTCGCCGGCGGCATAGGCCTCGTGCCCGCGCGCTCCTTCATCAACTACGTCCTGGACAACCGCAAGGACTACGGCCGCGTATCGATCCTCTTCGGGGCGCGCACCCCGGCGGACCGCCTCTTCACCGATGAGCTCGCCGCGTGGGCTAAGCGCCCGGACGTCGAGTTCTTCGAAACGGTCGACCGCGGCGACGAATCCTGGAAGGGGAACGTGGGCGTCATCACAACCCTCTTCCCGAAGGTCGACATCGACCCGAAGAAGACCGCCTGCATCATCGTGGGCCCGCCCATCATGTACAAGTTCGTGGTGATAGAGGCGAAAAAGAAGGGCATAGCCGACGGCGACATCTACATGTCGCTCGAGCGCCGGATGAAATGCGGCGTCGGCAAGTGCGGCCACTGTCAGATAAACCAGTATTACTGCTGCCAGGAGGGCCCGGTCTTCACATACGAGCAGGTGAAGCCGCTTCCCGAGGCGCTGTAAAGGCGGGCGCAGGGCACAAGGTGTCATTCTGAGCGCAGCGCCTGCCTGCCGCAGGCAGGAAGAATCTCGTGCACGGCGGCGCAAGACGAGTTGAACCGGCTTGAAACAGAAAGGGAGAGATCATGGCGAAACCCAGGGTGGCATTCTTCGACTTCGCGAGCTGCGAGGGCGACCAGCTCACGGTCATAAACCTCGAGGAGCAGCTCCTCGAAGTACTCAAGCTCGTCGACGTCGTCTCTTTCCGCGAGGCGATGAAGGAACACTCCGACGACTACGACATCGCGTTCATCGAAGGCTCCTGCACGCGCGAGCAGGACGAGGAGAGGCTTAAAAAGATTCGCGCGAACGCGAAGCTCGTCGTGGCGATCGGCGCCTGCGCGACCATGGGCGGGATCAACAGCATAAAGAACACCCGCCCGCTGGAACAGGTGCGCCGCGAGGTCTACGGCGACAAGTGGCAGGACTACCCGACCTACGCGACCCGCGGCATCGACAAGGTCATAAAGGTCGACGCCTACGTGCACGGGTGCCCGATGACGAAGAGCGAGTTCGTTAAGGTCGTCAAGGCCTTGCTCGCCGGAACAAAGCCGGACATACCGGATTATCCCGTATGCGTCGACTGCAAGAAGGCGGGCAACGTATGCGTATTCGAAAAGGGGCAAACGTGCGTGGGGCCGATAACCCGCGCCGGATGCAATGCCTGCTGCGTCACCGAAGGCGCGGTCTGCTGGGGCTGCCGCGGCCTGATTCCGAACCCGAACGTCGACGCCCACAAGGAAGTGCTCGAGAAGTACGGCCTGACGGTCGACGAGCTCAAAAACAAATTCAACCTGTACTTCGGCGGCGAGAAGCTCGCCTAGTTTTGGCTGTCCGATTCACGATTCACGATTTACGACTTACGATTCACGAAAACCAACCCGCGAGGCGTTATGAGCAAAGCAGACCTGAACATCGATATCCACTACGTCACCCGAGTCGAGGGCCACGGCAATATCGTCGTGGACGCGAAGGGGGGAAAGCTCGAGAAAGTCGAGTGGCAGGTCCCCGAGGCCCCGCGCTACTTCGAGGCGATGGTCGTGGGTCAGAAGTGGGACGTGCTGCACCACATCACGAGCCGCATCTGCGGGATCTGCTCTATCGGGCACACCCTGGCCTCGGTGAAGACGACGGAGGCTGCGATGGGTATAGAGGTCTCCGAGCAGACCGAGCTCTTAAGGCGCCTGGCCATCCAGGCCGAAAACCTGCAGAGTCACACGCTGCACGTGGGCTACCTGGTTTTGCCGGATCTCGTAGGCGCCGGCTCGGTCATACCGCTCGCCTCGTCGCACCCGGAGGAGGTCGGTCTCGTCATCCGGCTGCACAGGCTCTCCAACGAGATGAGCGACATAATCTGCGGGCGCACGACCCACCCGCAGCGCATCGTCCCCGGCGGCTTCACGAAGCTCCCCACCACCGCGCAGCTCAAGGAGCTGCGGGATAGGATCCTCGCCGCCGAGGGTGACCTCGCAGCGTTCGAGGGGCTGCTAAAGGCCCTCGCACCGAAGATACCGAACTTCACGCGCGAGACCGAGTACGTGGCGCTGACCGACAAGCGCGAGTACGCGCTATACGACGGCGATATCGCCTCGAGCCTCGGCGACAAGGCGCCGGTCTCCGAGTACCTCTCGTGGACGAACGAGTACCTCGTGCCGCAGTCGACCGCGAAATACACGAAGCGCAGGAAGGACTCGCTGATGGTCGGGGCGCTTGCGCGATTCAACGTGAACCACTCGCAGCTTGGCGCGCGCGCGAAGAAGACCGCGGCGAACCTGGGCCTTACCGCCCCGTGCCACAACCCTTACATGAACAGCATAGCGCAGTTCGTCGAGATCGTCGACTTCCTCGACAGCACCGTTGCGATAATAGACGAGCTCTCGAAGCGCGGCCTCAAGGAGGAGGAGTTCAAGGTCACCCCGAAGGCGGGCCGCGGAATAGGCTCGGTGGAGGTCCCGCGAGGCATCCTCTTCCACGACTACACCTACGACGCGAACGGCTTCTGCACGGCGGCCAACTGCATAATCCCGACGAACCAGAACCACGCGAACATACAGCTCGACATGGAGAAGCTCGTCCCCACGATCATGGACAAGCCGCAGAAGGAGGTCGAACTCGCGCTCGAGATGCTCGTTCGCGCCTACGACCCGTGCATCTCCTGCTCGACGCACTATCTTAAGGTCAACTTCAAGTGATTGGTGATTGGTGATTAGTGATTCGTAAAGGGCGGCGGGGGAGACCCCGCCGTTTTCGCGTCCGATGAACAAGAAACCGGCAGTCATAATAGGAGTCGGAAACTACCTCATGGGTGACGAGGGTGTCGGCGTCCACGCTATCGCCGCTCTTCAGGAGGTGAACCTGCCGGGCGAGGTCGAACTCATCGACGCCGGCACCCCGGGCATCTCGCTCGTCCACATGATAGACGGGAGGAGGCTGGCCGTAATAATCGACTGCGCGGACTTCGGCGGCAAGCCCGGCGAGATAAAGAGCTTCGATCCCGAAACGCTTAAACGCGACGAAAACGCCGAGATCAGCCTGCACGCTACAGACCTGCTATCCGCGCTCGCTCTCGCGAAGAGCACTGGAAACTACCCGAAGCGCGTCATGATCCTGGGGATTCAGCCAAAGGGAATAGAGATGGGCATAAGGCTCTCATCCGAGGTCGAATCCGCCCTCCCCCTCCTGCCGGATTTGATCCGCGATATCATCGGTGATTAGTGATTTGTGATTTGTGATTGGTGACCTGTAACCTGTAACCTGTGACCTGTAACCTGTGACCAGTAACCTGTGATCAGTAAAATCTCGCCTCTTGTTTCTCAGCCTCTCTAGCTTCTCAGCTTCTCTAGCTTCTTTGCTGGCATTGCTTGCGCCTCATCCTTTGACCTTTCACCTTTGAGCTTTGAGCTGAATCCTGCCTCTTAGCTTCTCAGCCTCTCTAGCTCCTTAGCCTCTTTTCTCGCCTTTCGCGCCTTACTGGCCTTTCTCGCCTTTCTGGCCTTGCTTGCCCTATACGAACTTGACAGCCGGAGCCTTCTACCCGTAAAGTCCCGCCCTATGCGAGATTGCGGGCGATCGCACATAAGCGTAAGGGGCACCGTACAGGGGGTGGGCTTTCGCCCCTTCGTGTACCGCCTCGCCAGCGAGCTGGGCCTCACCGGCCACGTATTCAATCACCCGGAGGGCGTCGAAATCGAAGTCCAGGGCCCAAAGAACGATATAAATCTCCTCGTAGCTCGATTGAAAACCGACGCCCCGCCGCTCGCACGCGTGCAGGACGTGAAAACAGAGGAAATCGAAGCACTGCCGGATGCGGATGACGCCACCTTCCGAATAATCCACAGCTCGACCGGAAAGACAGCCGACACGCATATATCCCCCGACGTGGCCCCCTGCCCTGAATGCCTCGCCGAGCTCATGAACAGAAGCGATCGCCGTCACCTCTACCCGTTCATCAACTGCACAAATTGCGGCCCCCGCTACACGATCGTCGAGTCGCTCCCATACGACCGTCCAAAGACCACCATGAAGGGCTTCGCCATGTGCGAAGCCTGCAAGGCCGAGTACCTCGATCCTGAAGACCGTCGCTTCCACGCACAGCCGAACGCCTGCGCGGCCTGCGGCCCACAGATCGAATTTCGCAGCGAGGGCGCATGCACGCAGTCGTCCAAAGAGGCAATGGCCGCAGCAACGGAAGCGCTCTCTTCCGGGAGGATCGTCGCGATAAAGGGGGCCGGCGGCTTTCATCTCGCCTGCGACTCCACGAACGACGAAGCTGTTTCGAAACTGCGAAGGCGAAAGATGCGCGACGAGAAGCCCTTTGCGGTGATGGTGCCGGACGTCGATACGGCGCGCCTCGTATGCGCGCTCACCCCGGAGGAAGAGGCGCTGCTCACCTCGCCGCAGCGCCCGATCGTTCTACTGAAGAAGAGAGAACGATCTCCCGTATCCCCGCTAGTTGCGCCCGGGAACAGAAACCTGGGCTTGATGCTTCCCTCCACCCCGCTGCACCAACTGCTCTTCGATTCCCCCGATTCACGATTCACGATTCACGATTCACGGATTTTGGTTATGACCTCCGGCAACACGACCGACGAGCCCATCGCCTTCGAAAACGACGAAGCCCAAAAACGCCTGGCGTCGGTTGCCGACGCCTTCCTGCTGCACAACCGCCCGATCCGCACGCGCGTCGATGACTCCATCGCCCGATCGGCACAGGGGCGACCGCTCCTCATCCGACGTGCTCGCGGCTACGTTCCGGAAGCGGTTCGCATGGCCTTCGACATGCCTCTGATTTTCGCCGCAGGCGCCGACATGAAGGGCGCGGTGTGTTTCACGAAGGGGAGACACGCCTGGCTCTCCCAGCACCTGGGCGACCTGGGCAACGCCCTGGCCTTTCGGGCGTTCGAAGATGCCGCGCTCCACTTAGGCAAACTCCTGGAGATAAAGCCGGAGATAATCGCCTGCGACAGACACCCTGGCTATTTCAGCTCCCGCTTCGCCCGCGCGATGGCCACCCGGCTGGGCTTGAAGTCAGTGGAAATCCAGCACCACCACGCGCACGTCGCCTCCTGCATGGCGGAAAACGACCTGCCGAACGAGAAAGTCATAGGCGTGGCTCTCGACGGCACCGGCTACGGAACCGACGGCACGGTCTGGGGCG